>CALJNJ010000151.1 GCA_937981945.1 uncultured Caulobacterales bacterium
GGAAAGTCATGGCGCTGATCACCATCGGTCAGAGTGAATTTTTTAAGATCACCGGTACGGCTGAGTATGGCCTCTGTCTGCGCGTCATTCCAAACATAGGGTAGAGCATCCCAGCCGGTTTCCCGTCTCACCAGAAGACGAGTTTCGACAAGTTTTACGCCGCTGATATCCATTGCGCCGTTCTCAACAGGTGCTTCAGTGTCAGATTTTTTGACCTCGCCTGAATTTGCGCCTGATTGATAGTAAAATGTTTTTGAAATGATTGTCCCGACAGGAAAGATAATCCGGTCACCGTCCTGCGCCAGTGAAGAGGACATCCCGTCCGGCATATACACGGTTCGTAATTTGCCGGTATAGTCACTGAACAGCGCGCTGTTGAGGTCATAAACTACGGATGATTTGCCTAAAACCAGCCGGTCGCCTTGGCGCTCAAGCATTCCCCATTCCCCGAGGTTCGCGGGATTGTCATCGGCATGAAACACCGGCTGAGGCGTTGGCGCTGAGCAGGCGACGAACAGGGCGCCGGCCAATGCCGCCAAACTATATTTTACTGAGACAGAGATATGGACCCCAGCTTCGGCAGCTCGCAATCATGATCTTTCATATCAGCCATGGCGGGGTTTTTAAATTCGCCCGGTCCGTCAGCATTAAGTACAGCCGCGTCACCGTTTTGGACGCAAATACGATTATCGCCGGTGAGCTTGCCGTCTTTCAGGCGGTCAGGGTTTGCAAACCCGTCCCAAAGCACATCGGGAAATGACCCGGTCGGTCCGAACTTCAATAGTTTCAAGGCTTTCAGATCCATGCCGTCAGGCTTGTTCCCGCCGCCTTCAAATGTATTGTCGTAAATATAAATTCCTTCGGGATAGGGGTCAAAATTTTCAGCTTTGTTCAAATCATTATAGCCTGTCGAATAGACACTGGAAATGATCACATTGGCCGTGCGGTTGTCCCGAATGTCATTGTTGAAGATTTCAACTTTGTCATTGGAATTTATAACGATTCCGGAACCTGCCGGGACGCTGGCGACCGGTGTGCCTTCATGGCCGAAATTCTTGGTGTTGTTTTTAAAAACCTTATTGTCATAGACCCGCGTGGAGTGACCCTCCTGCGGAAGGTTGGGCATGTTAAAGACTAAAATTCCGCCGGTGTTATTTGTGGCAATATTATTATAAACATCCGCGCCGATTGAGTTTTCTATTTCAATGCCGGCCACATTATATTCAGCGCGGCTGTTCCTAACGATAATGTTTTGGGATTGGCCCACATAAATTCCGGCGTCGGATGCGCCGATGGCGATGGAATCTTCGATCAAGACGTTTTCACATTGGACCGGATATATACCGTAAGCCCCGTTTTCCGTTTTGTGTCCGTCTGTCCATTCGGTTCGAACGCCGCGTATGGTGATATTTTTGCCTTCATTGACTTTCAGGGCATCGCCTATGGAATCTTCCAGTGCAATGTTTTCCAATGTAAAGTCGCCCGCGGTGACCAATAAGCCTTCGGCGCCGGCAATCTGATTTTTAAAGCTTAGAATGGTTTTGTCATGACCGGCTCCGCGAATGGTGACACCGTCAACCGTCAAGGATAGGCTGCGCTCAAAATTGTAGACACCTTCCGGGATTTCAATGACGTCACCCGGCTTGGCATCCAATAATTTTTCCTGCAGGGAGGCTGCGAAAGCGGATGTGTCCGGCGCCGCATTGGTATCGGATTGTGTCGCTGTTTCGGAACAGGCGCCCAGGACCAAAAGCCCTGTAGTCATCAGCAATATTTTTTTCATTTTCCATCCTCCCTCAAAGACTTTACCGGTCGGTTTTACCGATCGGCAAACCTTACTATTGTATAAGGACAATGCAGTAAAGGCGTCAGAATAGACAAACGCGGGGCCATCATCGAGAGAGAGGGAATGATGGCGCTCCGCGCTTGCTGCGTGTTCTGCGGGCCGGGAGTTTAAGTCGACCACCCCGGGGGGATAGGGGCGTCACAGAGGGACGCACGCAAGCCCTTTATACATAGCGGTCTTGAATTTTACCTGAAACCGATTGTCAGAAACGGTTCATCATCATGACAATGTGTTCATTTATCCGTCTGCTATTTCAGTCACTGCTTTGGCTTTGCCGTCCCATTTGTTGATGGATTTTATAGCGCACCTATCGGGGCCCGGACCTGCAGCCGGCCCGCCGACCAAGGTATCGTAAACCACAATGTGATCAAATTTCGACAGGCAAGACAAACCGGTGTCCAGTGTTACGCCCATGGCATTGCGAAGATTATAGCAATTACGCTCTACCTCCACGATGTATTCTTTGTTGACGCTTTCGAGGATGACCGTGTCTTTCGTGGCTCCGGTGAAACCGTCAATATTTCGGGTAAAGCAAATTTTGTCGACTTCTTCACCAAGCCTGGGGTCGCCCTCATATTTGGCGATCCCTCGGACCTCGTCGTTCTCAGAGGCCGTTGTGCAGGCCACCAGCGTCAGCGCCATGGCCGCTGCAAATAAAATCGTTCGTTTCATGATCGTCTCCCTTCACAAATGATACATTATATCATTTTTGAGGGAAAGGCAAGAATCCTGATGTAAGGGCCTGAACTAAGGTAGAGGGGCAGGTTCCAAATCGATGCGATAATTGTCGTCTTCGCCGCGAAATGGTTCGCCTCTGAGCGTCTCATAGAGACGGCGTCCGGCCCAATCCGTGATATAAGCGCGAATGACCCTGACACGTCCGTTGGCGGGCGGCGCTACGTAATCCAGTTTGAACTTAAACGGGGCTTTTTCTTTATCCAGATCGACAAAGGTTTGTCCCATAATAACTTCGCCCGGACCGCCGGCTAATCCTGAGGCGTCGAGCTCGACTAATTCAACGGTCATAGAAGCCCCGCGCATTAAGTCAGGTGCATTTCGGGGCAGGTCAGCTTTGCCTTCAATCTGTTCAACTTTGGCGCCGTTTTGAGGAGGTGTAGCAGCAGCATTGCCGGGCGTAATCAGGTCCAAATGGACAGTGCCGCGGCCTTTGTAAAATTCGTCTTGTCTTGAGATTAAAACTTCTTGATCCTGTTCATCCAATACGGCGGCATTGACCACGACAAAATCCAGATCGCGGGTAACGGTTTCCGGAACCGCAACGACCAGACCCAAACTATCCGGCATGCCGGTGAGAATCATCCGGCTTTGGCCGATTAATTGGGGGCGCGTCATACCCGGCTGAACCGGTTTATACACATTGATGATGATGCTGTGGTTCTGCATGGAGCGCAGGCTTTGCATATCAATATTGACGGGAATGGTTTCGATCAGGCTTTGCGCATGGGGAGCCCGTCTCGGATTGTCGAAAATATCGTCAAGAATGTCATCAATCGGGCCCATTTGAGCGCTCGCAGGCGTCGCCATCAAAGCCAGTGTTCCCAAAGTCATCATCAATTTACGCATAAAGACCTCCGTTTAATCGGGGCATATAGCACACAAGACTAACCTTAGCTGAATGGTTTTGTCAGCTTTTGTTCAGCTTCCCACAGCGGATATTTAGTCATAATCGATTTAAATAATTCCCCTGTAACATGCCGGTCCAACCATTTTCTGACCGCAGGATAGGGAGCATTATCCCACCAGTCTTTATCGGCGTTTGCAAATTGGCGAAGGAACGGAAAAATGGCGATATCAGCTATGGATTGGGCGCTGCCCAATAAAAAAGAAGAATTTTGGAGCCGGTTTTCATATTTGGCGACGGTTTGTTCGGCTGAGTGCCGCTCTGATTTATCCGTATCGCCGCGTTTGGCATTTTTGTCATATCGGCTGGCATATTTATAACGATCTAAATGGTGTTTAAACGGTCCGTCATTCTCGGCGATTAAGCCATCAGCTTCATTTAGGTCACAATCAAGCCAGCTTTTTGGGTCGTTCTTTTCCAGCGCAAATCGCATCAAATCCAGACTTTCGTCAATAATTTGGCCGTTACTGAGGACAAAAACCGGGACCGTGCCTTTAGGCGACGCGTCCAGCATGGCTTGCGGTTTGTTACGAAGCAGGACTTCGCGGTGCTCATAGTCAAGCCCAGAAATCTTTAAGGCCATTCGGGCCCGCATGGCATAAGGACAACGCCGAAATGAATAAAGAACCGAACCCATACAAAATCTCTAATTGAAAATTGATCCAAATTGTGATAACATAATATAACTTTAAGGGGGGAGTTGAATCATGAAAATTAGTGTAGTTTTAGTTTCAGTAAGTCTTTTAACGCTCAGTGCCTGCGCAACGCAAGCGGTAGAGCAAAACACCAATCCTGTATTGTCATCACTAAAGTCATCATATTTGGACGCCGGTTTATCGGATTCAGATTTTGACAAAGATCTTATTCTGGGAACACGGCTTGCCGGGATGGAGTATTGCGGTGTCGCCAATCATGAAACCAAGACGATAGCAAATCTGGTCTACTCCCAACGAAACATATCTGCAGGCCCCCAAATCGGTCAAACTTTGGAGTTCGGGAAACAAAGTGCTCTCGATATCTACAAAGATGCCGCGAAGGAAGATATATGTGTGGGGGTCCATCAAGAGCGACTAATTTCAACAAAAATGTTGTTGGCAGAAAACAAATTGCCTTCGGAGCTGGACACAGCGTTTTTGCTTCCGGGGCGCGCCAATTTGCAATTGCACAGAGGTGTCAATTCATACGGCGATGTCGCGCCATCTCAACGGCCGAAGACCGGCAAAAGGGACCGCTAGTTTAACGACGCCCCATGTGCAGCTCGCCGCGTTTTTTGGCGAGCTCAATCTGCTTTTGCCGTTCCGCAAAGCTTGCGCGTTGTTCGTCGCTCATTTTATGGTGACAGCGGGGACATGAAATACCTTTGACATAAAGCTCATGGGATTTGTCGGCTTCGGTGATGGGATAGCGGCACGCAAAACATTGATCATAATCGGACTCTGCCAGTCCGTGCCCGACGGCAACCCGCTGATCAAAGACAAAGCAATCACCATTCCACAGTGAATTCTCTTCTTTGACGGTTTCCAAATATTTCAGAATACCGCCTTTCAGATGATAAACCTCATCAAACCCTTGGTTTTTCATAAATGAACTGGCTTTTTCGCAACGTATGCCTCCGGTACAAAACATAGCGACTTTTTTCTTGGCCCGAATAGCGCTTTCATTGTCCGCGACCCAGCCGGGAAACTCTCTGAAAGTCTCAGTGTCCGGATTGACCGCGCCCTCAAAAGTTCCGATCTCGACCTCATAGTCGTTTCTGGTATCGATAAGGATGACGTCCGGGTCCGAAATCAACGCATTCCAATCCTCAGGGTTAACATAAGTCCCGACAATGTCATTAGGGTCCACGCCTTCAACACCCATGGTGACGATCTCTTTTTTAAGACGCACTTTCATACGATAAAACGGCAGCTCTTCAGCGCGGCTTTCTTTGTGTTCGAGCTCATTCAGGCGGGGGTCAGCCCGTAAAAAATCGAGCAGGTCTCGGATTGCGTCGTCAGAGCCGGCGATTGTGCCGTTAATGCCTTCTCGGGCCAATAAAATTGTGCCCTTTATACCGAGCATTTCGCAGAGCGACAAAAGCGGTTCTTTGAGTTCTTCAAAGTCCGAAAGTCTCGTAAAATGATAAAGGGCTGCTACGCAGTAAGTCATGAGGCGGGCATTTACGCCTGCCGCCACGCAAGGTCAACTATTTGGTCGTGGTAATATCCCGCATGTGCCGGGCCATCAGTTCTTTATATCGCGGCAATTCTTCTACAAACCGTGTCATTTGCGGCGGTAAGCCAAGTTCGCTGACAAAAGAGGTCAAACCGTCGCTGACAATCTTCGGATCATTGCAGGTTTGGGCCAAGATTTTCAGATCTTTAATTCCGCGGCCGTCGGTCAGCTCATTTTCCACTTTCTTGAGAGAATTGGATAAGGACCATAATTGAAAAGGCCCCGGGGTTTTACCTTCAACATATGACGCCGCCGCTTTACGCAGTGCTTTTACGGCGCCTTGCGTGTCATCCATCAACTCAGCCACAGCTTTTTCCGAGCTTTTGCCGATCCATTCAGATGTGCAAACCTCTTTCGGGTCATAGGTTGTGGCGCAAGCCGATAAAACGGACAGGGAGAGGGCGATTAAAACAGGCTTTTTCATATTTTCAGCCTATGTCTTATGGCCTGTAAAATCGCAATCTGTTTTAGCAGTTACGCGACTTTTGCGACGTCTGAAACTGACTTTCCAACGGCTTTGAAGGCATCCAAAATATCTTTGCGCTTGACCGGTTTGGCAATCGTGCCGTCCATTCCGATTTGGCGGCAGATATCTTTTTGTTGATAATCAGGATCCGCCGTCAAAGCGATAATCGCGACATTGGCCCAAGGCTTTCCGCTTTCACGGATTTCCATGGTTGCTTCAATTCCGTTCATGACGGGCATATGGATATCCATCAGCACCACGTCCACTTCAGTGTTCTCAAGACAATCCAATCCCATCCGGCCATTTTCTGCAAAGTGTAATGCTTCAACGTGCTTCCCGATCAGTCGTTTGACGACTTTTTGGTTCATGGGATTGTCTTCAACGCATAATACGCTCAGACCTTCAAAAGCTCTGGGTGCAGGGCGCCGTCCTTGCTCATCTGCCTCATTCATTTTGGAGGCGATATCTACAATCGTATGGGCTTCGGCGTCAGCATCCGCTTTGTTAAGCGGAATCAATAGCGCAAATGTTGTTCCTTTTCCGATTTCTGATTTGACGCGTAATGTGCCGCCCATCAATTCGGACAGTTGTTTGGCAATGCTCATACCCAAACCGGTTCCGCCATATTTGCGCGAAACAGATCCGTCAGCTTGGACAAAAGCTTCAAAAATTTTCTTGGCCTGACCGTCCGTCATGCCAATTCCTGTATCCTTAACGGCATACATCAGATGCGGCTGGTCATTGACGCTGACGGTCTTCACGACGACATCAATGCGGCCCTCATCCGTAAACTTAACGGCGTTTGACAAAAGATTATTCAGGCATTGCTGAATTCGAAAACTGTCGATCTTGGCCATTTCGGGCACATTGGGATTAATATGAGCCTGGATGGCGATGTTTTTCGTCGAACATTGAGGCTGCCAAAGTTTCAGGCAATTATTGATCGGGGTTCGCGGATCTTCTTCAGTCACGTTAATCTCCATTTTATTGGACAGTAGTTTTGCGTGATCCAAAGTTCTGCTGAGCAGTTCATGAAGACCGTCAGCGGCTTGTTCAATGTCGTCGATAACTTCGCGAACGTCAGGTGAAAGGTCTTCGTCAGACAGGCTGTCCGCCATGCCGATAATCGCATTTAGCGGTGTTCGGACTTCGTGGCTCATACGGGCCAGGAATTCACTTTTGGCGGTCGATGCCCGCTCGGCTTGAATAAGGCTGTTTTTCTGCGTGACCTCGGCCGTCATGTCTTGATTGAACGCGGTAACGCCCACAAGTGATCCGTCCGCTCCGTGTTCTAACTGGCCTAAACTGCGTTGCCAGATCTCGCCTTCTTTTTCCAACACTACACGATAAGTCAGGTCAAACGGTCGTTCGCCCTGCATGATTTGTTGCCAAACGCGTCCGATTTCGGCCACATCTTCTTTATGGATGATCGAAAAAAGACCGTTGGATTGAATTCGTTCTATTTCATCTTTTGTAAAACGATTGAGAAGGGACCTGCTGTAGGTATATTTGCCTGTCAGGTAATTTAAAGACCAATAGCCTGCATTGGCGGATTCCATAGCCATTTCCAAAAGCTGTTTTTGGCGTAAATCTTTGGAAACGTCGCGAACAATACTGATGAATTCGCCTTTGCCGTTATACCAGCTATTGATATGGATGCGTCTGCCGTCAATGGTTCGGGCTAACATTTCCGTGCTGTGGGATTTGTCGCTGGACAGGCTCGCATCCACTAATTGAGGAATCAATGCCGGATCAAATGGTTCATCTTTGCTGATATCGGATAATTTCAATAACTTAAGCGCGTCATCCAGTTTCAACCCAACAACCTTCAGATCAGACGGTATACCCATAATTTCGTTGAAATTTGGGTCGGCGTCCAAAATTGTTTTGTCAGCGCCGACATAAGCAACTCCCAATCTTTCAACCTGATACATCATATCTGCCAGAATTTTTCCGACCTCAGGTAAAGGTGTCACTTTATTTGATGAAATTTCCACACGCCAACTCCGATTTCCCCGTTGGCGGACCTTAGCCACTAATTCTTTAAGAAACTTAAACGTTAAATGTAGCCGCGGCATTGTGTATGCAGTCCTGTTCAGGGCCGCATAATTCTAAAAATTCTCGCTTAATGTTCGAATTTCAGCAAGAGATTGCGCTCGCATAAGCTTTCCGTTTTCCCAAACCGTTTCAAGAAGGTCCTCGGATCCGTCCGCTTCACTTTTCCGGACAGACAAATATTTTCCTTCTGATTTGATCAGGGTTTGAATACCTCTTTTGGATGTTTTGCCTTTATCGGTAATCGGGTCTTTGAACACATCGTACCAGATTGGATCGCCGGCGCGTTTCGTAGCGTTGGCTTTCATGGCCCATTTCATGGTGTCCCGATCGACGCCCTTTTGTAAAAGTGCGCCGCCCATGCCAAAGGCGATGTTTTCAGCGCTCCAGCCTTTATCTTTCAGGGACTGAAGAATATCCCGTATACTGTCGGGGTTGACGCCGTCGCCCTGGATGACTCTGACGCATTTCGACAGGACTTTGAAACCTTTGCTGTTGGTTTCATATCCGAAAGCTTCTCCCAGTAATTCAACAATTTCGACCGGAACAATTCGGGGATCGCCGCTATCCGGCCGAACGACGAGCGTACCTCCGCTGGACTCAACCCGGTCTTTGAGGGTTTCGCCCCAATATTCTCGGGTCGCTTTATAGATGTCATAGCTGTCTGATACGACGGCGACGAGTTTATCCGGGCCTGCAAATTGATCGAGCATATTAGCAAAAGCATCGATTTCATTGTCACGGCCCCAGCTGGTAATCGTGCTGTGTTCCGCTGCCGGAATTGAAAACGCCGCCATGGGTTCGTCATAATACGCTCTGGCATAGCCAATGGCGCCGACAGTGTCAGAGCCCAGAAAATTGACCATATGAGCTAATCCGCCCAGCGCAGCGCTTTCGCCGGAAGATACGCCGCGCGCTCCGAAATCATGCAGTTTAAACGGAAGCTCGTTTTCAGGGGTCTCGCAAGTCTCATTGAGAAAGCCCCGAATGATCTGTTTAACGGTCCATGACAGGGTTGCCACGGTTGTCGGGTACCAAACGGCCCGCAGCAAAGCAGTTTCCAGAAAAGATGTCAGCCACGGGACTTTTGGATCCGTATTGATGATCTGAACAATAGCGTTTTTGACGGGCAGAACCGTGCCTTCTTTGACGGCTTTGATTTGCAGGGGCAAATATCCGTCATGTTCGTTCAGGATGTGGTCCCATCCGGCCCTGTTAAACGGTACGCCGTGGGCGGTCCAAAGCTCCTCGGCATAGTCGATTTCGGCTTTTGTTATGGGCCGCGCCAAATAACGTTTCAGAAAGACCTGCAGGCCAAAGAAGAGGTGGTTTTCAAATTTGCCGCCGCGGCTTTCAATATAGCTGCTGACATATTCCGTTTTCGGCGGATATTGTAAAAAGTGCGAGCCTTTATAGCTGTCCACATCCAGCAATATACTATGGTCGCTCGGGTTCCATTTATAAGTCATACTTCAATCTCCTTGAAGGTTATAGCGCGCGAACTCCTCGGGCACCGGTTGGTGATTACTCTACGCCGTCCAGCATTTTGTTGATGATGAAATAGTGATCTTCAAAGCATTCTTTGGGATCAAGAGATCCGATCGGCACCCAAATGGCTTCCGCCGCGTCATCGCTGCCGATGACTTTCATCAGCTCTTTGGCAGGCGGTAAGCGAAACAAAAATGCGTGGGTTAATGTGTATCCTCGGACGCTGCGTTTGGGATCGTCAAACACACCTTGTCCATCCAGGAACCCTTTTAATTTCCCCATGGGGAACGGGCCGTGTTTGTCGGCAAGTTTAGTCTCTTCGCGCAGCTCACGAACAGCGGAATTCAGCAGGGTTTCATTATGATCGACAAAACCGCCGGGGAGCGCCAACAAACCATGTCCCGGTTGTCCGCCGCGGCGAACCATCAGGATATGCCCGCTTTGCACAACGATAGCATCAACGGTGACAAAGCTGGGCGGGAAAGGGGCGCTCTCCCAAGCTTTCTTATAGTCTTTGATATATTCGGTTTCTGCAAAGATTTGTTTGAAGCCTTCGGACGTCATATAGTCCTTCAAATAGGCGCTGATCGGTTCCGGCAAAATATCGTGCGGGATGACGGGCGCGCCTTTAAAATAGCTCTCCCGAATGTCCGTACTGCTGAATACGCCGAACTGATTTGGAACGTCCACATTTCCCCATTGCGGGAACATTTTCAGGTAGTAAGAGCTTTTGTCTTTGCTGTGTCCGATGAGACTGATCCGCGCCGGTTCATCATCTGTAAAACCCAGGGTCTCAGCTTCTGTATCAATACTGCGCTGAACGCCTGAAATCCAAGCTTCATCATTGTAAAGTTTGTCGTCTAACGGTTTGATAATAATGCGTTTTGTGCCGACTTCGTAAGGATAGCACGCGCGGATCATATATTCCCTTTGCTCAAAGCTCCAAGGGTCCCGCATAGAGGGCGAACGATTGGCGCTCCCCACTAAAATGACGACGTGATCGGCCAAGGCCAGAGCGCGGTCAACAACTGATTTATGTCCGATGTGAAAGGGCTGAAATCGCCCGATAAATACAAGAATATCTTGTTTCATATTTTCCTCCGTCTCCCGGATATGTAAAGCGCCACGGACTCCCCGTGTGCATAGTAAATATGGGTAAGGCTGAGATGATGTCAAGGAAATGACGAGGAAACGCGATTACTTTTCGTAAGGTTCAGAAAAATCCATCGCGATCATACGGCGTGTATTTCCGGCGTAACAGGTGGCGTGCATTATTCTATAATCCCAAACCAGCACGTCACCGGGCGTGTTTGGATACACGACCGAGGGCACGAGATCGTCCGTAATGCCTAGTTTCTTTTCCGGGTTTCTGAGATGGTTATGGAGATCACCCGTATATTTTTGCCCGATATGCTGGGAACCGGGCAGGAAACGTAGAGCGCCGGAATCTTGATCGATCTCATCCAGATATAGCCCGAATTTGATGTTGGTTTTCTTGAGATCCGCCCCGTAAGCATCATTATGCCAGCGGGTACCGCATTCGAAAA
>CALJNJ010000152.1 GCA_937981945.1 uncultured Caulobacterales bacterium
GCTCCGATGCTTCCCACGGCGCGGCATATATGGATATTGATAATGACGGCGACAATGACCTTTTTGTGGCCCGAGAATCCGGCGTTTGGTTTCATGAAAATATTGGCGGCGATTTTAAAAGCGAAAACCTGAATTTGCCCCTCGCCGAAAACACGACGCCTTTATCCATTGGGTTTGGGGATGTGAATAAAGACGGGCTGGCCGACATGTATGTGGCCGGCTATTTGAAAATTGAATTGGTCGAAGGGGAAACAAATTTTTCCAATGGTTATGGCGGGTACAGCCATCTGTTTTTGAACAAAGGTGACGGTGCGTGGGAAGATATTTCAGACGCCGCCGGCATATGGCGTCAGCACAACACATTTGTGGGATTATTTGCCGATTTAAACAGCGACCAAAACAGTGATTTGATCGTCGCGCAGGATACCGGAAAAATCGAAACCTATCGCGGTACCGGGCAATCGGTTTTTACCCCCGCGCCGAACCCGTCTGACTTTTCATACCCTATGGGTATCGCCGCCGGTGACTATAATAATGACGGAATGATTGATCTGTTTTTCTCAAATGTGGGTTACACCATGCCGCCAAAGCTATTGCGGGGAAATTTGAAAAAGGATGATGTCTTTAACCCGGCCCATATGCTGTATCGCAATGATCGGGGTTTCAAATTTACGGATGTTTCAGAGGCGATGAACGTGGCCCGTTTCGGGTTTGGTTGGGGCACGATTTTTGCGGATATGAATTTGGACGGGCGCGAAGATCTTTTGATGTCGCAAAACTATGCCCGGCTGCCCGGTAATTTTTTGATGACAAGATATCCCGGCAAAATCTTTCAAAATTACGGGGACGAATTCAAGCCGGTCGAAAAGGCTTCCGGGGCCGTGAATAAAAATTTCGGTATTGCGCCCATTGTCTCGGATTTTAACGGGGATGGCTGGCCGGATTTGGTCTGGGCTAATTTAGCCGGGCCGTCCTTGGCCTATTTGAATAAAGGCGGAGATGCCAAATGGGTCAAAGTCAGATTGTCCAATCGGGCAGAGAATATAAATGCGCGCGTTACCGTGACAACCACAGAGGGGCCGCGCACAAAACAATTTGTGACCTCACAAGGACTGGGATCCGATCAGGGCCGGGATTTGATTTTTGGTCTGGGTACGGCGGACATTGTCAGCATTAACATCATCTATCCTGACGGAGAGCGCGAGACTATTGTGACGGCCAAGCCCAATACCATTGTTATGGCAGGAGAAAACCGTTGAACCGGGTTCGCGCTGCGGGTTGGTTAGGCTTGCTGGGCGCACTTTTGGTTGGGTTTGGCGAATTCACTCTGCAGTTTACGCCAAAAGGCGGTCTCGAAGATATTACCGACTATTTGTATTTCAATGAGATCTCACCGCAGCGTCTCAGTCGCGGACATTTTTTGTCCGTATTGTTCGCCCCTCTTTATCTGCCGGGCTATTGGTTTTTGTCGAAGCAATTAGAGCCGGCTCATAAATGTGCGTCGACTGTGTTTTTCCTTCTGGGAGCCTATGCCTTTGCCATCGGAACAGCTTGGATCGGACAGAGGTTTTTTATTGCGTCAACCGTTCATGAAATTGCTGCGGGTCAAAACTTGAAGGCTCTGCTCGTTTTGTTTTCCGAACATAATGAACCCTTCGTCAATATCTTACGGTTAGCTATGCTCTTAATTTCCGGTCTTTGGATATGGCTGATTCTAACAGGTCGAACGCGCTTCCCAAAATGGATGGCAATTTTCAGTCCGATCACCTTATTAGGAACCATGTTTGCACTGTATTTTTTTAAAACGAAAATTGGTCTTTATGTTTTCCCGATCGCTATGAATGCCGCGCATTTTATAGTGTTTGGCTTGGCGCTTTGGACAACGCAAAAATACGTAGACTAGCTGTCTTTCTTAGTCGTCCGTTTTTTTGTCGTGGCGGGTTTTTTAGCCGCTGTTTTCTTTTTGGTCGTGGTCGACTTTGTTGATGTTGATTTCTTTGTTGTTGTCGACTTTCTCGAGCTTGGCTTTTTCTTTGAGGCTATTTTGCTCGCGCTTTCTTTGACGCTTTCGACCGCGTCTTCCACGGCATCTTCGGCGCTGTCGGCAATGTCATCGACTTTGTCGGCGACTTTCTCGGCAGTCTTGGAAGAGTTTTCTTTCAAATTGGAGGCCGCAGACTTGGTTTTGTCGACGGCTTTGCCGGTCACTTCGCGGGCCATTTTGGCGGCTTCTTCAGCCGCCTTGCGGGCTTCGGCCAGAGGATCGATATCCGCCAGCTCGGACTTACCGCCATCCGGTGACAGATTGTCATTGATCCGGAAAACGGCAATGGCCAATTCACACAAGACGCGAACGCCCACAAAGGCCATGACAATCAAAAGCAGGCCTTCCAGCGGCGTGATGATCCAGGCCAGGGGATCGAGGCTGATACCCTTTAAAAATTTGCGCACGAAGAAAATCGCCAGATAGATCAGCGCGGCCCAATAAAAGGCCGGCACCAGTTTTTCCTTCATCAATTTATCGAATGAGAAAAAGAAATTTATCAGGTCTTTCATAGCCTTGCTCCCGTAACGTCCAAGCTAATCTAGGAGCGGCAGAGCAAAACTACAAGAGTATATGGCTTATTTTGGAAGCGCCGGTGATGCGTCGACCGATGTCTCTTGGTCAAGCTGTGCACTCAGAGCCGGTTCCCGTTCCAAAACGGGCGAGGCGGCGCGAAGTTCATCCAAAGCTGCCCGGCGTTTCTTAAAGGCCGGAATTTGATCTTTGGCCAGTGGCTTGCCGGATAATTGTGACAAGCGGCGCGGATTGATCTTCTTGCCGTTCAGATGGACTTCATAATGCAAATGCGGTCCGGTGGACATGCCGGTTGATCCTACATATCCAATGACTTGGTCCTGAGATACATATTTACCGGGGCGAATGCCGCGGGCAAACTTCGACATATGAGCATAAGCGGTTTTATAGCCGTCCGTATGGCGAATTTGAACGTAATTGCCATAGCCGCCATAACGGCCTGCGCGCTCAACCGTGCCGTTACCGGCCGCTAAAATCGGTGTGCCGCGCGGCGCGCCGAAATCCACGCCCGTATGCATTTTGCGATAGCCTTTAATGGGATGGCGTCTTTGACCGAATGAAGAGGTCAGGCGAGCGCCGTTAATGGGCGTTGCGCGGAGTTTACGTTTGGCGGTCTTGCCGTCCTTATCGTAAAAATTCTCACGGCCTTTGGAATCTTCGTAAAGATAATAGTCGAGCTGTTTGCCTCTTGGGGTAAAGCTTGTGTAGAGAAGATCGCCGGCTTTGACGATTTCGCCGCGGCTGTCCTTAGCCACTTCAAAGAACATTTCAAACTCGTCGCCGGGCTGAATGTCGCGCTGAAAGTCTACGGAATATTCATAGATATTAGCAAATTGCTGAACCACTTTATCAGGCGCGCCCAAAGCGGTCGCGTCCAGATAGATGGAGTTTTCAATGGAAGCTTTGACGGTCACCGTTTCCATTTTAAATTCGGCCATGACATCTTTGGCCTTATAGCTGCCGTCATTGCCGCGGCTGAGATAGACCGTGCGCTCAACATTTGGCTTATAAGTAATATGGGTCAGGTCATCATTGTCGTAGTAAAGATTGAACTTTTGACCGACTTTGAGTTTACGCGGATCATAAACTTCGGAGAAGGTTTCCGTAATGGCGTAAGCTTCGCCCGGTTCCAGCCCGTTCTTTTGCAAAAGCGGCCCGAGAGAATCGCCATAGGATAATTTCAGCGTTTTGGCTTCTATGGGTTCGGGGTGGGCGACTAAATATAAATCATCGCGGGTCAAATCAATGCTCGGCGCGGAGACGAGTTCTCCTTTTTCAGGAGAGGCTTCAGCGGGCGGGCTTTTGGGGCTGAGAAAGACGACCCCTAATGCGACGACGGCGCAGGCGCCCAAAAACGTAAAACGACGATCTTTGTAGGTGCGTGTATTATTCATGTTCATAAACGCCTCAAGCCTGATGTGTAAGGGTTTGGCGATTTGCGTTTTTATGAACGCAGCAATTTTTGTCTTGTCTGGTGACATTGATTTGCGATTCTTCCCGGAATTTCACTTACAGATGTCCCCCAATTGCCCTAGCTAGGTTAAAAGTTTTTTAAATATTTAAGGCCCCGAAGGTCTTTAAGCCTAAAAAATCAGGAACCGCAA
This sequence comes from uncultured Caulobacterales bacterium, assembly GCA_937981945.1. Taxonomy (GTDB): domain Bacteria; phylum Pseudomonadota; class Alphaproteobacteria; order Caulobacterales; family Maricaulaceae; genus JACOMS01. The sequence continues at coordinate 4,183 of CALJNJ010000152.1, forward strand.
ATTAAAATGTCGTTACGCGCCGGAGAGAAAACAGACGAAAAGGTGCCCGGTTCGCGCGCGCGCCGCGTCTTTCGGCGCATTTTCCTGATTTTGCTGCTTTTTGCCTTGGTCGCCGCGCTTTTGATCCTATGGGTTTGGACCCAGCGCTTATCGATTGTTGAAAATGAAATCAAAAATCAATTGGAGGCGCGCGGGATTGACGCAGAACTGTCCTTGACGGAGCTCGGCGAATTTGGTGCCGGCGCCGAAAACGTAATCATAAAAGAAAACGGTAAAACCATTATCGGCGCTGACAGTGTGCGGATTGACTATATTTGGCGAGACGCGTTGGAGGGCAAATTTGAACGCCTGACAATTGACGGTGTGACCGTCGATTTGGACATTGATGCCAAGGGCCGGCCGCAATTGGCGATGCTGGACAATCGCGGCGAAAGCAAAGACGGGCTGACTTTGCCGCCGGGAGGCATCATTATTACCAATGGAAGCGGCCGGATCGGAACGCCTTACGGGACCGCGCAGGCCGAATTCGAAGGCGCGTTCTTCTCCGAGCAAAACTTTAATCTGTCCGCCAAATTGGAACCGGCGGACTTTGCCTATGGAGATTTGTCGGCCAATATTTCCGGACCCGTAAAAATTAAGCGCGCCGGGCCCAATCCGGAATTTGAAACGGATCTCAGTATTCCGAGCTGGGCTTATAAAGAATTATCCGGTCGCGGCGGACGGCTGAGCGGGGCAGGGGTTTTATCGGTGACGGAAACCGGCGCCGAAATCACGGGTGATTTTGAAGCTCTGTTTGAGGAATTTTCAGGAAAAGCCGTGGGCAGTGATGACGGGCGTCTTAAATGGGACGGCACGATTGTTATTCCAAGACAATCCGGCGGGGTTCTCAGAGCCGGCGGAGATTGGCAAGCCGGCCTGAATAATCTGGCCATGGATGATCCGGCGCGCCGCCGGGCGCTGTCCGAGCGTATCGCGCTTTATGAAGCTTTATCCAAAGCGCCCGTTGCCGAAGATTTTGCCCGGCCCGTAGAGCGCGCGGTCGATGATCTTTTGAAATCAGGTGACGTCTCCGGACAGGGCAGAATTGAGAAAACCGATGATGTGACGCAAATTTATATGGACGGCGACATTATTTGGGAAAATGCGCGCCGAAAACTGACGGCCACGGCCATCGGCGACACGCCGCTCTATGATTATAAGCGCGACCGCGAAGATATTGATCTGTCATTTAACGCAGATTTCAAAACGGGACTTCCCCTGCAGATCAAACAAGGTCGGCTGACCGTGCGCTCCACAAACGGCCGCAATATTAAAGGGGTTAAGAGCTTTACCGGCATCTTGTCTCTGCCGCGGGATTGGACCGGGCAAACCGCGGACGGGCAATCTGCTAATATCAGCCGAACCACGGCGACCATTGATTATTCCAAAACCGATCGGTCCCGGCGTTTGACTTTGTCGGGCCCCATTGGATTTGAAGGCAATATACCGGGCGGCTATGTCACCGGTCTGTCGGCGCGCGGGCGTTTGGATATGGATATGCAAAACGGCACAAGGATTTTCTTTACGCCCTCCGGTGATCAAAAAATCACCATGGACAGTTTTACCACGCAGGCGCCTTGGATTGCCCGCAATGTGAGTTTCAATTTGGCCGAAACTGCAGAGCCGGTTTTCGTGCGCCGACCGGGGGGCGGTGTTTTGACGGCATCTTTGTCGGATTTAAGCAGTGACTTAATCAGCACGGAAGGCCCGCGGTCCCTGCGACTGTCCTACGGGGCGGCGGATATAAAAGCCGATATTGATGACGGGCTGCAAAATTGGGACGTCAAAGGCCGGGATGTCGTCATGACGTCGGATAATATGCCCAGCGCCGATACTCGCATGACCGCGCCGGCGGCAGATATGACCGTGAAATTACAAAGAGGGCTCACCCCTAAGTTCACCGTGGCCGCGCCGGTGGCCGACGTTCAAACGGAAGCCATAGACGGAAAAGGTCTGGCCGTGCGCGCGTCCGGCACGACGGACAAATTTAGGGTGAATTACGAAAATGGTGATGTGGACTTTATCGCCGCTGATCTGCCGCGTTTTGATATGACCGGATATATTGAATATGAAAATAATGTGTGGGCCGGCATGGCCGATACGGTTTTGCCCTTCGGGCCCGAGACGCCGGTGGACGTGAAATACCGGTTTGAGAACGGTCGCGGATATGCCGATGTTGATATTCCTGAAATGATCTTCTCCCCGCGGGGCTTACAGCCGCAAATGTTTATCACGCCCCTGCGCGGTAAAATCGCCGACGTTCGCGGCCGGTCATCAGCGAAACTCCATCTCGAATTTGCGCCCGGTGAACCCATGACCTCCTCCGGGAGCGCGGTTTTAACGGATGTGGAAGTCGGTACATTGCCGGGGCCTTTGACGGGCGTGAACGCGGAGCTGAAGTTTTCATCCATCTTCCCCCTGGTCACCGAGGGCGTTCAAAACGTGTCAATCGCAACATTTGATCCGGGCTTTCCACTACCGGATGGGAGCGTCAGTTTTGAAGCCGTGCCTGATGGTATAAAAATACACGCAGCGCGCTGGCCTCTGGGATCCGGGTTTGTTTCCCTCGATCCCACAGAGTGGAATTACTCGGCGGCCGAAAACCGTATGCAGCTGCGGATTGAAAACGTCTCTCTGGGCGAATTTTTGGGCAATATTGCCGGCGAGAACTTTAACGCCACCGGCAATGTGAACGGCGTCTTGCCCGTGGTCATATCCGGCGTGGACGTTCGGGTCGAGCAGGGCCGCCTGGAGGTCAAGGACGGCGGCGTTATTCGCTATCAATCGGACCAAACCAATGCGGCGTCTGCGGAAAACGAAATTGCCGGCTATGCTTTTGATGCCCTCAAAGAATTTCGCTATCAGGAACTGGAAGCGATCATGAACGGACCGCTTGACGGCACCATAATATTGCGCCTCATGTTTGAAGGGCAAAACCCTGAAGTCTTGGGGGGCGCCGTCTTTCGGTTTAACGTCACATTAGAGGGCGAGCTTCTCAATATTGCCCGCAGTTTCCAATTGGGCGACCGAATTGCGGAAGAAATTGAAAAAGCGATCATTTCAGAGAGATAAACAATGAATTTTTCTGAACGGCGTGTTAATCGCGAGTTCAGACCCGTTTATGTAAGGATTCGCGATGAAAAAGGCAGTTTTACCGGTCGCCTTAATGGCGCTTTTAGGAGCTTGTGCCCCAAAAGTGCAGATTGTGGCCCCTGACAGACCGATTGAAATCAATCTGAATGTTAAGATTGATCAAGAGGTTAGGGTCCGGTTAGATAAGGAAGTAGAGGACTTAATCGCGGATAACCCGGATTTGTTCTAAGGAAAGCATTATGACGTTTAAACGTGTAATATCTTCGGTTTTAGCAGCTTCAGCGCTGACATTGGGCGCTGTCGGGACAATGTCTGTTGTCAGCACGGCGGCCCAGGCACAATCCACAAATGCCAAGCAAATTGTAGATCAGGCGAAAAATTCAGGTCTTATCGGCGAAACTGTCGCCGGCTATCTGGCCGTCGTTGATAATACGGCTGATGCGTCAGTCATTGACGCCATGAATGAGATCAATATTCGCCGGAAATCCCTGTATACGCGCCTGGCCCGTGAGCAAAATGTGCAAATCGAAGTGGTAGCAAAACTGACCGGTGAAAAAGTGCTGAGAAACGCAAAACCGGGTCAAAAAATCCTGGGCGAAGACGGCCGCTGGAAAACCGCAGGCTGAATTTAACCTTCGTTAACTTTTGATTTACCGCTCCGGTTGAGTTTGCTTAATTCAAGCAATATTCAATGTTCGGATTCGGTCATGAGCGATAACCCCGTAAAATTAACACCCGCTGATTTGGCAGCGCTGATGTGCGCCCGTATTTGTCATGATCTGGTCAGTCCGATCGGAGCCCTCGGGACCGCCCTTGAAGTCCTCGCGGATGACAATAATGAAGACATGCATGAAGATGCCATGGATTTGGTTAAAACCTCTGCCGGTCAGGCGTCCGACAAGCTGAAGTTTTTGCGATTGGCCTTCGGCGCAGGAACCTCTGCGCCCGGCGTTATCGGGACCGAACAAATCAAGACTTTGGTCAATGATATGTATGGCAGCGGAAAAGCCAATTTACTTTGGGACGTTGACAGTGAGGGCCTGGATAAAACCCATGCCCGCTTGCTTTTAAATTTGGTCATGATCGCCATTCAAAGTATTCCGCGCGGCGGAGATCTGACCATCGGCGCCAATCAAGCAGCGGACGCCACGATTCTGACCCTGACGGCAGAAGGCCCCAAGGCGCGCATTTATGACGAGATTCACAAAGCTCTGAAAGGCGGCGCGCCGGAGGACGGATTTGACGGCCGAACCATACAGCCGTTCTACACCGGAATGATGGTGCGTCAGCTCAAGGGCCGTGTTGATTTTGTGCTCGACGGAGAGAAGGCGACTTTGACGGCTTTTCTGCCGGGACGCGCCGCCCAATCGGCCGCCTGATTATTTCGAGAAGTTAGGCCGGTCTTTAGGCCATTTTAACGATTTCAAAGCTATCCCTGACCCATATTCAGCCGGTTGCCCGTTTGCGAATCACAACGGGCTATGAGGACCCTATGAGCCAAAGATGCGGAGATGACTTAATCGCTGCGCGCAGATTCACGGATCTGTGCCAAGCGTACATGTCCGAAATGTTCTCAGGGGAGGCGCTCGATTTCACGGATGTCGTTTCAAAACTGGCCGAGATTCAGAGCGGCGCGAAACTTATGCACGCCCGCTCAATTTATAAATCGGCTCAAACGGTGATCGAGGATTTGACCAAGCGTCAATCGGCCGATTCTTGCGCAAATTCCGTCCTCGTTTTGCAAAAACTTATTCGGCAATATGAAGCCGGATTATCGGAAATCGCGCCCGTCGTGCAAAAACCCGCTGCCTTGCCGGAAACCCCTAAAGGTCCGGCTGTGGTCAGCGAGATGGCCCAAATGCAAACGGCGGCTGATAATTTGCGGCCCTTATTGAAATTCGCAGATGAAACTGAAAAACCCGGATTGGTCCGTTTGCTCAGCTTGGCCGCCAATGACAGAGCCCCGCGTCCCGGACGCCGGGAAAAATTTGAAATGATTATGCCCGGCCTGACCAATCACTGGCTGCGTCTGGCCCGCGCCAATGATAAAAGCATCAGCGTATCCGTATCGTCCGCTGAGACGGCGCTGGAATCGACTGTTCTGAGACAGCTGGAAACAAAGCTCAAAACCATTGGCGAGACTTTGATCTTGAGCTGTATTGATTTGCCGGATGAGCGGGCACAGCAAGGGCTCAGCCGCTCGGCGCATTTGGCCGTGACCGCCAAAACCAACGGGCAATATATGGATGTTTTGCTGAGCTGCGATGCGTGCCTGCCAAGCGGGTTCTCATTTGAGCCGTCAGGGGATAATCTGCCCGTTACGATTTCTGAAGATAACGGCACGATCCGTGTCGAGATTTACAGACTGCCTGCTGCTGAAACTGCGACCGAAATTCGCGAGGCAGTTCTATGAAAAACTGCCTGGTTGTCGATAATTCAAAAATGATCCGCCGGGTCGCCGGCCGCATTCTATCTGAGCTCAAGTTCAATACGGATGAGGCGGAAAACGGTCAGGAAGCTTTGTCCCAATGCCGGACAAAAATGCCGGACGTTGTTTTAGTAGACTGGAATATGCCGGTCATGGACGGGCTGACCTTCGTCAAGGCTTTGCGTCAGGAACCCAACGGTCAGAAGCCGATTGTCTTATTTTGCACGGCAGAACGCGACGTGGTCAAAATCGCTCAGGCCTTGGAAGCCGGCGCCGACGAATATATCATGAAGCCCTTTGACAGCGATATTATCGCCAGCAAATTTCAGCAAGCGGGGCTCCTGGCAGCATGAGCAACGTTCTGAGCCTCAAGACCAGTTATTATGAAGCCCTCAAACGTCTGACCCTTGAGTTGGCCGGCGTGAATTTAGGCGATGATCATGCCTTTTTGGTTGAGACCCGGCTGAGCGCGTTGGCGCGCCAGGAAGGCTATCAAAATCTGACGCAAATGATTGATGATCTGTTCGGGCAGGGCCAAACCCGTCTGGCCATTCGTGTGGTCTCGGCCCTCTTGGAGCGCGATACCCATTTTAACCCGGACCCGGTCGGAATTGAAACCTTCGAAACCCTTCTTTTGCCGGAACTTTATAAAGCCAATCCGCTGGCCAAATTGAGGGTTCTGTCATTTGCCTGCAGTAGCGGGCAGGAGCCATATTCACTGTCTATCGCGGTGGATAAATTTCTCAAAGACAAAGAAAATTTCAGTGTTGAAATCCTGGGCGTCGATTATCCGTCACCGGCATTGAGCCGCGCGAAAGAGGGCAAGTACACCCATTTCGAAGTTCAGCGCGGATTACCGATCAGAGATCTGATCACCTATTTTGACCGCGCCGGTGAAGACTGGATTGTAAAGCCCTCTATCAGTCAGCGCGTATCCTTTGAAGAGTTCCATTTATTGTCAAAGCCTGACGGGCTGGGTCAGTTTGATGTGGTCCTGTTCAGAAACAGCTTGGCGCATTACTCATCGCCCGCCCGTATTCGGGTCATCAGAAGTCTGGCGTCCGTTGTGAAACATGAAGGCTATTTGATGTTTGGGTCAGAGGAAAAACTGCCGACGACCAATCACAATTTTGATATTGTTCCCAACCGGCCGAATGTTCTGAAGAAACATGCGGAGGAAATAATCCCTCCGCCGGAAATAGAGCTGCCGAAAGCGCCGCCCAAAGAATATCAACCGGGCCAAAGTCCGGCCGAACGGGCCTAACGAACCGCTAAGAATAAATTGCTGCCGTCCCGTTCAACGGAGAGGGCAAACGGTCCGTCTTTACCGTCTGTCGCGCTTTCAAATTCGTCCAAATCGGAAACTTTCACACTGCCGACTTTTCGGATGATGTCGCCTTTGCGTAATCCGGCTCTGTGAGCTTTGGAGCCGGGAATGACGCCCGAGACCAAGACACCGTCACTGCCGTCCCGAAGTTCCATATCAGACGGAATATTGGTCAGATCAGCGCCGGAAAAGGATTGCGACTTTGCCGATGAGGTTGACGCGCTCCCGGATGAGGTTTCGCTGTTGTCTTTATCCTCAGAGGCTTCGACCGTGATACGGGTGGTTCTGCGCCGCCCGTCCCGTAAATAGGTCAGATCAGCTCTTGTTCCCGGTTGAACCAGGCCCACGGCATTTCTGATGTCATTGGAGTTCTTAATGTCATCGCCGTTAAACCCGATGATGATGTCTCCGGATTCAAGACCCGCTCTTGATGCCGGACTGTCATCGGTGACGTCATTAACGAGCGCGCCGTTCAGCGTGCTCAGACCCATGGCCTGCTGAAGCGCAGGATCGATGTCTCTGATGGTGACGCCGATGCGCCCCCGGCGAACTTCGCCGTAGGACACTAATTGATCCATTACGTTTTTGGCGATTTTCACCGGCACGGCAAAGCCGATACCGTTATTGCCGCCCGAACGGGAAATAATCATGGTGTTAATCCCGATCAATTCGCCCTTGGAATTAATCAGAGCGCCGCCGGAGTTTCCGGGATTAATGGACGCGTCGGTCTGAATCATGTCCTGCAGGCGATCCCCGCCTTGGACGTAGCGCCCGGTGGCGCTGACAATGCCGGAGGTAACCGTATGTTCAAAGCCAAACGCATTTCCGATGGCAATCACGTAATCGCCGACCCGTGTTGAATCATCCTGCGCGAAGTCCAGTTCCCGCAGATTGGAGGCATTGATTTTCAGCACGGCTATATCCGTACTGTCATCGCCGCCGACTAATGTGGCCTCGACTTCTCTTTTGTCTTTGAGGGTCACAATGATTTCTTCAGCGTCATTGACCACATGATGATTGGTCAGAACATAGCCTTGGGCCGCGTCCACAATGACGCCGGATCCGATCGATCCGCTCGGTCTG
>CALJNJ010000153.1 GCA_937981945.1 uncultured Caulobacterales bacterium
AAAACCCCGATGATCAAGGTCATGGCCATTAAGTGAATATAGTGCAGATTGATATTTTGCGACTCCACCAATGGGGCTGTCGCAAAGGCATAAAACCCGACACCAAGGATAACGGCCATAATCATGGCTCTTGCATCAACATTTTTCCACAGCAAGCCCACGACAAAGGCGGAGAGGATGGGCATGGACAATAAGCCGTAAAGCTGCTGCACCGTGTTGATGATGCTTTGTTCCGGATTGTTGAAAATCGGGATCATCAAAAACGCCAAGACGACCATAACAACGGAGACCCAAAACGACAGGCGTTTCACATTGGGCTTTTCGTTAAAATAAGTCTCGTGAATATCGCAAACCCAAAGCGCTGCAGACGCGTTCAATATGGAATTAAATGTGGTCAATACTGCCGCCGCAATGGCCGCCGCAAAAGCGCCCGACAGGAAAGACGGCAAAAGATCGCCGACAATCCGCCCATAAGCCGCATCCCCAATATCGCCGTAAAGCTTATAGGACACGATACCCGGCAAAACGATAATCGGCGGCACAATCAGCAAACGAATGGCCGCCGCGGCCATAATGCCCTTTTGCGCTTCTTTCACACTCGGTGATGCCATGGCCCGCTGCGTGATGGTTTGATTGGTCGACCAGTAAAACATTTGAATAAATATCATTCCGGTAAAGAGAGTCTTCCACGGAATGTCCGAACTGTCCGAGCCTACTAAGGTTAGACGTTCTTTGGGAATGCCGGTGAAGTCCCAATTAATGGCATTCAGCGCAATCAACGTGACCGTGACTGCCAAGCTCAGCAGCAAGACGCCAGAGAATGTATCGGAGACGGCAACGGCGCGCAGTCCGCCGAAAATCGCATAGGCTGACCCGACAACGGCGAAGATCGCCGCGATGATGTAAAGATTGATATCGATCCCGAACATGCTCTGCATAAACAAAGAGCCGCCATATAAAATGGCCGGCAGAAAGATAAAGATATTCCCGAGCAGAAACAGGACTGAGATAAGAGCGCGAATATGAGGATTATTATAGCGCTTTTCCAAAAGCTCCGTGGTCGTGGTGCAATTATATTTGTAGTAAACGGGGATAAACAAAAAGCACAACATGAAGAGACCGACAACGGCGGCCAATTCCCACCAGGCCAAAAGCGCCATTTGATTGCCGTTCATGCCTACCAGCTGATCCGTGGAGAGATTGGTCAGGGTGATGGATCCGGCCACAAAATACCATTTCAGAGATCCGCCGGCGAGGAAGTATTCCTGCTCGCCGTTTTCGTCCGTTCTTTGGCCGCGGCAATACCAATAAGTAACCCCGGCGATCAACGCAGATAGCGCCAAAAACACAATGACCTGTACGCTTTGAAGTTCCATTTTAGACTCCCCTATATGCGCGCGCTACAAAACGCGCTTTTTTGTTTTATTGTCGATCAGCGCAATATCTGCGCCGTCCAAATTTTGGTCGCCCTGAATGCCGAACCGGGCAAGGTCGACCGGATTGGTCCCGTAATTCATATGAAGTGTATAAGATCCGATCAGGCGGCGGCGATGACCGTCAGGCATTGGCGCAACATCCAGACCGGCCTTTTCCGATTGATCTTTCAAAATTCGGGCCATGGCCTCGGAGTCCGGCCATCCTGTCACGTAATTGACCTTCCCGTTTGCGATCAGCGCCGGCGCGCCGTCGTCACAGCGCTCTATAATATCGGCCGAACCCGTGACGTGTTCCCGCCAGATGTGAAAATGCCCGCCTCTGCCCAGCGCAATCGGCGCGGTCGGCCGAAGGGTTTCCACTGACGTCACTTTTGCGTTCAGGCCGGGAATCCCGGGCGGTAAGTCTGCGGGAATTTGAAAATCGTCGGTTTTTGATCCGCTGCGCGGCCCGATCAAAACTTGCCCGCCATAGGATTTAAGTGCTGTTTGGATATTGCCTGAGAGCGAAAACAATCCCGGTATGATGACCAATTTTCGGTCACCGAAATTGTCACAATTTCCGGGCAAAATATCAACGGACAGCCCCAAGCGTCTGAGGCCTACATAAAACTCATAGACCAAACGAAAGTAGTCAAACTCCCGGCCCTGTGGCTGCGTCTCCCAGGCCCAAGCTGACGGATAGTCAAACACAAGCGCGGCCGAAGCCGGATTCGTCTGCGCGCCCTCCAAAACTGCCAGCTCCCGTCCGGCCGTTTTGATTTCAGCGGCGCAGTCGGACACATCCCTATTGGGGAGCCGTAATCCCGAATGCATTTGCTCTTGGCCGAACGGCGCCTGCCGCCAGCGAAAATAGCTGATGACTTCCGCGCCGTGAGCCGCGGCCTCCCAGGTCCAAAGCCTGACCATGCCGGGGAGCGGTTTGGGATTATAGGGTGCCCAGTTTACCGGCCCCGGCTGCTGCTCCATCACCCACCACCGTCCGTGTCCGACGGATCTGTAAATATCGTGATGAAAGGCCTGAAAGTCAGGGTCGCCTTGACGCATAAATTGATGTTTGAAATCTTCGCCCTGATCGGACCTGTCTTCGAGAAAGCCCAGCGGGTAACTGTCCCAGCTAGCGATCTCTAAATCATCGCCCACGGCAAAATGATCAAATTCTGTGATCCGTCCCATATAATTATGGATCAGCGGAGCGTCCGTATGTGCGCGCAAAGCGTCGACTTGAATTTTGTTAAACGCAACAACCTCATCAGATGCAAATCTTCGAAAATCCATCACATGGGCGGGATTGGGTTCGGTCACGGTTTGGTTGGGCAAATTAATTTGATCAAAGCTACCATATTCCATGGACCAAAATACATTGCCCCACGCCCGGTTCAGCCCGTCAATATTTTCATATTTTTGCGAAAGCCATATCCGAAACCCGGCCAAAGCCGACGGGCCGTAAGACAGGATTGTTTCATGACAACCATATTCATTGTCGATCTGCCACGCTTTCACATAGGGATTTTGACCATAGCGCTGCCCCATAATATCCGCGATGCGGGCACATTCGTCCCGGTAGCCTTGATGTGAAAAACAATAATGCCGTCTTGAGCCGAAGCCGCGCGGCGCGCCATCCTTGGTGACGGCGATCATATCGGGATATTTGTCGACCAGACGGCGCAGCGGCGTTGCGGTTGGCGTACATAATATGACGTCCAGCCCGGCTTGCCCCAAAATGTCGATGGCGCGGTCCAGCCAGTCCCAAGAAAATTTGCCCTCTTCCGGCTCCATACGGCTCCAGGCAAATTCGCCGATGCGGACCCAAGACAATCCCATCTCGCGCATATCCCGCGCATCATCAGCCCATTTGGCTTCGGGCCAATGTTCGGGATAATAGCAAACGCCGAGTTTTGGGAATGTGCTCATCTAGCCCGCCTTTTCAAAGACAAACAGGTAGGACGAGAAATCGCCCTTACTCATATACCGCACATCATCCCGGACTTGCCCGGTTGCGACATATGGCATTGGCATGCCGTTTTGCATGAGCGCGTCACCTTGATAGGACGCGCCGTCCTCTTCCAAGACATAAATTGCATTGGGATCCAGCCCCACCATATGAGCCCGCCTGAACGGCAGATTAGGCGCCGACAGAATATGAAAATAAGCCAAATAGACCTTGGAGCTGTCCCGCGTTGTATATTGCCAGCAAACTTCGTTCTGATTTTTGATCACGCGGTCAAAACGTCCGCCGACCATATCATCGGCGCTTTCTTTGGCGAAAGCCATGAGAGATTTAAGCTCGTTGTGATTGTCCGCTAAATCCGTTTCGTTCAGCGACATGCCCCGCGCCGCGCAAAATACGCCGGCCATAAACCGGGTTTGGATGGACGAAACTCGGCCGTTTTGGTGATTGGGCGACGGCCCCACATAAGCCGCCATAACATCAAGCGGGAACAAATAAGAGGCTCCGTTTACAATATCGAGACGCCCGACCGGGTCACACATATCGCTGGTCCAGGTTTGCGGCATAAAACTGAGCATGCCCAGATCAAATCGATTGCCGCCGCTGGCACAGTTTTCGAAAAGAACATTCGGATATTTTTGCGTCAATTTTCTAAGCAATCGATACAGGCCGATCATATAGCGGTGAGAGACTTCCCGTTGACGATTTCGCGATAAGCCGGCCGAACCCACTTCGGTCATATTTCGGTTCATATCCCATTTGACGTAATCAATGTCACCGCAGGACAGAATGGCGTCGATTTTCCGGAACAGATAATCCGTCACCTCTTTGCGCGACAAATCCAAGGTCAGTTGATTGCGGCCCAGTGACGGCTCGCGCCCGGGCACATGCAAAATCCAGTCAGGATGTTTCTCGAACAACATGCTTTTCGGATTGACCATTTCGGGTTCAAACCAAATGCCGAACTTAAGCCCTTTGGCTTTGACCTTGCCGGCCAACCACGGAATTCCGTTTGGAAATCTTTCTGTGTCAGCGACCCAATCACCCAAAGATGACGTGTCATCTTTTCGGCCCTCAAACCAGCCGTCGTCGAGCACTAACATATCGACGCCGACATTTTTTGCTTTATCGGCCAAGGCCAAAACTTTGTCTTCATTGACGTCAAAATAAGCCGCTTCCCAGGTATTGAGATAGGTCGGGCGTGCTTTGTTTTTAAAATTGGGCGGGGAAATTTTTTCACGAATAAAGTCGTGCCAAATTCGGCTCATGCCGCGAAGGCCCGTATCAGAGTAAACATGCAGAGCTTCGGGCGTGCAGAATTTTTTGCCGGGCTTTAATCGCCAATGAAAATTGAACGGGTTAATTCCGGCCAAAACCCGAACATCTTCAAACTCCCCCTTTTCAATATTTATGGCGAAGTTCCCGCTATAGACCAGCGTCGTTGCATAGACCCGCCCGGCATCTTCGGTGGATCCTTTTTCAAGAATGGCGACAAACGGCGCATGGGCGGCGCTTGACGTCCCGCGCGCCGAGTCCACGACAAATCGTCCTTTGGGCACGTCAATACGTTCTTCATTAAATTCACGGGACCACGTGCCGTGAAAATGCATGATCTCATAATCTGATGCGGGCAAATCAAGCGCCGTACTGAACGCATGCTGAAGCTGAATTTCAGTTTCGGACTTATTCCTGAATTTCGCTGACCTGACGAGGACACCGAACTCTTCGTAAATTGTGTAATGAAGTTCGACCTCTAATTTGTGCAGGGGATCCACCAAGGTCACGATCAGTGTTTCGCACGCACCGCCCCGCGTCGACGGCAAATCTTTCAGGGGCTTTTTCTCTTTTGTAATTTTGTGTTTTTTATAATGCAGCGAAAACACCGTATTGCCGTCAGAGTTTCGGCCATGAAGCGCCGGGAACCGATAGTCAGACGTCCCGAAGCTCGGATATTCCTGCGGCGTATCGCTAAGACTGAAAAACTTCCCGCCTTGAAAGGTTGAAGCCACCTCTCTTTGCGTCCGCAAATGATGGGCGGTGACATTTAGCGGATCCCGCAAGGCCCCGCCATAATGTATATGCTCCGGAATACCTTCAGGCGACACGCGAAACACATAAGAAAAGTACTTATTTGTTAGCGAAAAAACATTATCTTCAGAGACCGTAATCAAAGCGATAATCCCGCATTTTGGAGGTCTTTGGAGACTTCCAGATTTATATTGACGATCGCGTCGCCCGGCTGATGTGAATTGTGCCGGCGGATCAGAGCGTTAAGCTGATTAACGGAAAACAATAGCGCGTAGATTGGCGCTAAATAGCCTTTTCGTCTCAGTTCTGAATGCTCACTCTCTGATAGTTGATGGAGACGATCTTCGTGGATCATATTCAACCCTCGAATTTTGTTGAATCGATCGCCCTCATACT
>CALJNJ010000154.1 GCA_937981945.1 uncultured Caulobacterales bacterium
TGGTATTTTCCTGACGGGTCTGAAGCCGATAGAGACCGCTCCGATCCATTCGCGAGGCGCGCACTCAGCACTGAATTTGATTCTGAAAAATCGCGACCAAGCTCGCTTTGACCTGAAAGGAAGTCGCGGGTCGTCCAATACTTATCTGCTTTGGACATTGGCTCTGTTTGGACAAATTTTCGGCAATTTCGCGGATACTCAACCGCCGATCCGTAAAGTTGCAGGTCTCGCCTCAAGTCAATATTTCAAACAAATTCAGAAATCGATGATGGAGCATAATGCCGGCGAGTTTACATTGTTAGGGCGCCTTCAATTCCTGGAGAAGAATATCACAAGCGAGTGGAAAATGACCAAGGCCGACTATGATTATTCAGCAATTTGCCTTTTGCTGGAAATCATGACGTCTTTTCACATTTTAATCGGATTGTCCTTTGCCAATATCGTCGATACTCTGATCGAAAAAAAGATAAGACTTACGGATTTTGTTGCCGATCTGCGAACAGCGGACACGGCAGACGACGTCCTGAACTCGATATTATCTGAAAACTCGACAACGGCTATGCTGTACAGAACGGCCAGAACGGCCTTCCCGGAATTTAAAATTCGCGCCGGAGACACAGTGTGTTTTTTAGTCAAAGAAGCGTCAAAATTTGTCACAAATCCAAAGCGTTCGCTAAATTTCGGTCCCCACGAAACCTGCCCTTATCATTTGAATTCAGACGGTCGGCGGGAACATTTTGAGGACGGGACCCCCATAGCTGATCATTTCGTTTGGGAAACGGTCGGACATCCTTGTTTTGGCCAGTTTTGGGCCAGAGAAATTTTAAGACAGATGTTCATCAATCTCGTCGACCCGGAAACCGGCTTAGCCAGAATTGAGCTTCCGGAACGGACAACTCGGCGGTTGAAAGAGGTTCCGCAACAACTTCATGTCAAATTTTACGGGTAAAACAATGAAACGGGAAACACAAAATTTTGTCACTATTTGCACGAAAATTGAAGACAATAATACGCCCGAGGGCCATGCAAAAATAGACGCGGCTATTCGGCGAGGAATGGGGAATTACCCCGATCCCGAATATGATCCGACCGGCGAAGAAACTCACACCGAACTGACCAAGCGCATAGATAAACTGAAACTCATTCACTTTGTCAGCTTAAATGTGATCCCGGGCGGAAATGAAAAAGAACCCGGTTATTTGGTTTTGGAAATGACTGTGGACGGAGAAGCAGAAGACGCGATTGAGGCCTTTGCCGCTGAGCTTCAATCGGAACTCATACCTATTTACGGTTTGGTCGACGGAAGTATTACGTCGTGCAAAGCTTTAACCCGCAAACTCCTACACGATTATTATAAAATCGTTCGCTCCCCCTGGCCTGAATTCTTCAATCCGAAATCCATTAACGGATTGCCATTTTCAGGAACGGTCGGTCTGGACCTGAATGACATGCGGGGGGATGAATTAATCGCCACATTCGCCAACGAAACCATGGAAGACCTTCGGGAAACAAAATTATTTCTGGAATCAGCCGACAATGTACCCGGATCTCCCAATACCCCCAATTCCATATTTGAATTTGTGAAAAAACGTATCGTCTCACAAAGTGACGATTATGAATTAGGCGAGGCTTGGAGCCGGGCCAATCAACTCAAGCAATCCCCCGGCTTTGCTGAGCAAATGGATTCCAGTTGGAAAGAAACCTGGGACCAGGTCAAACTTGTCACAGCTGTCATACCCGGCTGGCTTTGGGGTATCATCGGATTGTTATATTTGACCGTTGCCGCCTTTATCGGATCGAAACTCTTCGGTCGGGAAATAAGCGAGGTAAGACCGGTCCAAAACTGGGATCACTTCAGGTTTTCAGGATCTCCATTCTCAGGGCCGGCCGATGCGGGCCGCACGATCGTGTCACTGGACCCGATATTTTTGGTTCAGGGACTCTTATGGGCATTCCTGCTCTATTTCGTTTTCAGGCTGGCGCCGCGTGTCACAAAACGCCCGTCAGGTTCCATGACTCTTTTGACCGGAATGGCACTTTATTTATTCTTTCCGAATTTTTTCGATTTCAATCACATTCAACTCCAAACGATCAAAGAATTCCTCGACGTGCCCGATGCCCTCAATCCGGTAAAGCCAATTTTGCCTTTATTGGGACTGGCACTTTTCCTCTTTACGCTCAGATATGTAATTAAAGGCCTATACCACGTCTCAAAAATCCCAAGTTTTCAGCCTGTTAAATTCAGCACGGCGCGCCTGTTCAACAGGGTACACGAATGGGTTTTTTTCGGGATGTCGTTATTGCTGTTCGGATCCTTTTTCTATCTTGGTTTCAGTTTTTTCGCCGGCGATAAAATCGGCGGCATATTTAAACCCCGACTGAGCTATGATTTCGCCTATCAATTCGGAGGCGAAATTTCGCCTGAAGTCGCACAATATGTTTGGGTCCCGGTCATTGTCGGGAGTATTATGGCGCTGAGCATTAATAGCGTCATTGCCCATTTACCAACATTATTGCGGCGTAAACTCACAGGTCTGAAACCTTTTCGTCAGCGGCCCAAATTTTTCACATTGTTTATCGCGTTTCTTTTCGCAGGCGCTGTTTTTTGGGCCGGTTTTGTCGACCAGGAACACGAAGCATTCGAACTGTTCATGAAAACATTATTTGGTCTGACAGCTGCTTTAATTTTGGGGTGTTTGTCAGCCATGGTGGTGTCTCTGTTTTGGTCGACGCGCAACAATATAAAGGGCCCGGCTTTGTTGTTCACCGGAGTCTGGGCTGTCATTCTCTATTCTGACTTTTTATTGAGCAGCCGAATGATATCGGGCTATTTCTCTGCCTTAATTGCCGTCCCGATTACGACCGTTATCTTGCTAATATTAAGTCTCATAGGGGCGGCGGCGTTTTCACGCTCCCAAGCCGCCAACAAGCAGCGATATGATAACCCGTATACGGATGTCACTGAGAGAATATTCGACACGGAAAACCGTGTGGTTCAAAACCATATGCTCAGTGTTCAGCGTTTGGTTCCGGAAAACTTCCGCCGCAATATTACCCTCCCGCTTATGCTTCAGGCAATTTATGGGGTTTTAATTCGCCAACGGTTCAGGCCGGGATTTCTCTCCAGTGTCGGAACCGTTCACAGCGCCCGATGGATTCATTTACCCGAGACCGATAATTACGTCTTTTTCTCAAATTATGACGGAAGTTTTGAGAGTTACCTTGAAGACTTTTCGAAATTGGCAACTGAAGGCACGAATCTGGCATGGGCCAATTGCGAGGGGTTTCCCAAAATCCACGGCATGTTCAAAGGCGGCGTAGAAGATTCCGACAGATTTAAGCGCTATGCCCGCAGATCAATGAAGCCGGCCGCATTTTGGTACACGGCCTTTAAGGACAAATCAGCCGAAGAAATCAGGCGCAATGCGCTTATTCGCGACGGGCTGACCCAAGATTCTCTTTCGGCCAGTCAGGCCCAAGCATGGCTGGACCTTTTTACATCTATTCCCCGTCCCGAATGGGTTATTGAAAAGCACAAAATTCAAAATCTGATGTTTGGCGGAAACGGAAAACTCAAATATGGGGCCTGTTTCACCCTGGAAGCAGAGGACGGTAAACCCGTCAATCCGGAAGCCCTGTCAAAATGGGTGGCGAAAATTCTCCCCTCAATAACTTTCAAGGATAACCCCGAATCCGATTGTGCTTATGTCGCGTTTTCATCCGCCGGTATCAGAGCTCTGGGTCTGGGCGACACGCTGGACGACGAAATTTCCGATCCGAACAATACGCTTGATGCGGAATATGGCCGGACTTTTTCCCAGCCCTTTGTGAGCGGTATGTATCATAGAAGCCGCAGAAACATTTTGGGCGATACAGGCACGAGCGCCTCAAATCATTGGACGTGGTCCGACCGATCTGTTCTTGCTGTTTTACTGCTCTACTCGGACAATAAGGATTTCATGAGCGCGTTTAATCCGAGCTATGCATCCGGATTGAAACTAAAACGTGTCCGTGATTTCGATCCAAAGAATACAGATGGCCTGAATTTTGAGCCTTTTGGTTTTGCTGACGGAATCTCTCAACCGATCATCAAAGGCACTAAACAAGCTGCTGCATTTCCACAATCAATTCACTTGGTTGAACCGGGTGAATTTATTTTGGGATATCGCGACAATCGGGGACATTTTCCGCCCTCACCGGTCATCGAATCAGAGCGCGATGTGTCTAATGTCTTGCCGAACTCAACCGAAGAAATAGTTCAGCGATATCCAAGTTTTTCTGAAAGCAAATATTCTAAGCTTAGGGATTTAGGCCGTAATGGCAGTTATTTAGTTATTCGGGAACTTGAACAAGACGTTGATGCATTTAATTTGACGGCGAAAAAAGCAGCCTTGCAATTAAGAACCCAAACCGTCCGTCCTGCCATGCAGGAAATGGCGGAACTCGAGCCGAAATTTACCAGAAGTTTGCCGAAGCTTATTGAAAAACTGAAAGAGAATGACGACGAATTGGATGATGAAACGTTTAGGGAAAATTTGACAGAAAAACTCAACGAAAAAGATTCGAATTTTGAACACTACGAAGAAATGTTAAAATACCTGATGGTCGGTCGCCGAAAAGACGGATCGTCACTGGCGGACAGACCTATTTTGATCACTCAAAATCGCGGCCAAAACATCACATTACATGATCCGCACAAAAACGATGCCCCGCCAAGTTTGCACGAATTGAAAGCGGGCAATGAGTTTCTGTTTAAAGATTCTGACCCGCAGGGATTCAAATGTCCGTTCGGATCTCATGTCAGGCGCTCCAATCCCCGCGACGGGCTGATTGCCGAAAGTGATGAGGGCTTGTCTATTACGCAGCGACATCGAATTTTGAGACGCGGACGATCCTATACGGATACGACAGGAGACAAAACCACGCGCGGTACCTTCTTCATGTGTCTGAACGCGGATATTGATCGACAGTTCGAATTTCTGCAACAAACTTGGTTAATGTCGCCAAAGTTTCACGGACTGCGAAGTGAGGTTGATCCCATTGCAGGGCAAGGGCTTCGATCCGAACTTACGAAAGGTGAATCCATCTTCTCAATTCAGCACGCGGATGGAGATATCAACCTGAAATGCATGTCGGATTTTGTCACCATGAAGGCCGGCGGATACTTTTTTCTACCCGGCAAAGATTGTTTGACATTCTTTGCCAATATTGGCCGATGACTATTTTGACAGTCTTACGGCGGCCAAGTCGTCACCAATAGTTTCAAACGCCGCGAAGAGCTGATCTGAATCGGCTGCGTCGAAATATTTGGATCCGTCGGTTGCGCAGGTTCGAAGCATGGTTTGGGTCGCCGCGTCCGTTACCTCAAAAGCAATACTGTAGATCTCAATACCGTCAGCTTTGATATCTTCGCAAATTTCTGCCGTCAGATCATTTGAATCTGACAAATTGCTTTCCCAATGGAATACACCTTCAAAACCATTGTCCTTGTCACCGCCATATGACCTGGAATTTTCGCCGTCCGTCATCAGGATCATGGCGCTTTTCCGTTCGGCGTAATCAATTGTATTCGCTTCTTCGAGCGGTGCGTCAGGCGTAAGCGTACGCCAACCCCAAATCAATCCGCTCGGAATATAAGTCTCATCACCGGTGTAGAGATTATCGATGGAATTTTTAACCGCATCCTTATCACCTGTTAGGGGCAGCAATTCAGACATACAGCTGCCGCCGCCGGCAAATCCCGGAATGGAAAGTGGGCCGACTTGCGGACGTTTATTCCAAGGATGAACACGAGAGGTGACACATCCCCACCATTGTACGGTTTCGCAAACCTCTTCATAGACGGGAGACGTACAGACCCAGGGCGAGCTTTCCGATCCGGTATTTGTACAACTTCCGGCTGCTTGCGAAGCTTCCAGATCCAAACTGTTCCAGCAGGAGTCATTCGGTTCTTCAACAAACATCCACGGCTCAGATTCTAATTCCATTGGAATTCTGACATATCGCGCAAAAGGGACAACACTAAATTTTACATCGTCGGGGTCATAAGCGGTTCCGGCGGCAACGGCCTGCATCATAAATCCGCCGTCAAATTCCGGAATGTCGGCGCCGGCATCATCGAGGACACCAAATTCGCCGCCGTCATCAGTGTCGTCGCCGTCACCACCAAAGCTTTTTGAACTGGTTATTTCATCTTCTTCAAACGCCTCTACCAGGCCGGTCGCGGCGGCTCGAAGATCATCCAGCTTCGTACCTTCCATGGACGCCGTGACATCCAAAACCAGGGCTACATTCATTTTGACGGCGGTTTTAGGCGGGGCTTCAGCTGTTGCAGATATGTCGACTTTCGATCCCAAGGCTGACATAAGCCATAATTTCTGCGGCTTACTCACAACGACTTGAATAGCGTTATCCGGCGTAATCGTCAGAACGACGTCCATCTCTGCATCATTAGTGATGCCCATAACCGTTTGTTTGGCAATATCTTCGAGTTCATTTCGATCATCCTTGCCGGAAACCGCTGCCGCTAAAACGGCCGCGTCCGACAAATCCTGATAATATTGTTTTGTCGACTGGATGGACGATATATCGACCGCCACACCCACCATGGTCAACAACGCCGTTGACGCGATCGCAAACATAAGCGCGAATTGACCTGATTCATTTTTTAAAAACTTACGCATATCCGGCCTCTCGAACTCCGCGAATACACGACACCCCTAAACAATGGATGAAAAAACAAAGTTCACAATGTGTAAAAATTTGAAATTACAACTATATTAACCCCCAAAATTTACGCTTTTTTAACTGTCATAAGCGTCAAAATCCGCAAAATGTTGAGCTAATTTTAACGGATATCCGGCAATATCATATCAATTAATTTGGGTGATCAGGCATGGAAAATTCATCTGTCTTCCGTAAAACTGTGACGACAGCCATCGCGGCTGCCGCGTTTGGCCTATGGGCTATGCCGGCTTTCGCGCAATCGGGCGGCGGGCATATTTTAAACGAATTAAAATCCTTCGCACCTGACTCCATCGTATCAGACAAGCACGGCAAACATTATTTGAGCCTGTCCTTTAGCGAAGGCCAAAGCTTGGCCGAGGCGGAAGCAGGCCTGAGCCAATTACTGGGCGCCCCATCTGACATTTTTCCGGGCGAAATTGTTTGGTATGCCGCCAACCCTAATCGCGGCAGCAAATCAGCCAAGGTCTATACCATACAGCTTAAATATGATGACGCCGGGTCTTTGGTCCTGATCGCCGACGGACGGCTGGCTGAGGATCGCGGCGGCCCGCT
>CALJNJ010000155.1 GCA_937981945.1 uncultured Caulobacterales bacterium
GAGATCACGGACACAATAATTAGTAATAGAAACAACAAGCCTGATTGAATCGCATAGGCACGAGACCTGGCGGGCGTAATCATTTCTGCCATTACGGAGTATCCTCCGCGGGCTCATTCGGATCCGCCGTTTCCAATTCAAATTCGCTTTCAGGTTCCGTCTCTTCGGGCAAATCGTCTTCAGGCGGTAGGATTTTATCATAGGGGTAAATCCAGACCCAATCGACAAAATTGCGCGACGCAAATAGATTGACGACGGCTTTTCCGTTTTCATCAATAATTGCGGTTCCTACCGGCAATCCGGCCGGTAGTATTCCGTCATCGCCTGACGTAATTACTTCATCGCCGTCCTCCCATTTCGTGCGGCCGGTCATGAAACTCAAGGCCGGCAAGGGTGAGTTATTGCCGGTCAGAATTGCGCGGGATTGAGCTTCCTTAGACATGACCGCAATTCTGCTGTTCAAGTCCTCGAGGCGCAAAACTCTGGAAGACCCTCTACCCGCACGAATGACATGTCCGTAAAGCCCGTTAACCGTCATCACAGCGTCGCCTTCGGACACGCCGTCTTTCTGACCTGCATTGATCAGCGCCGTCCTTAAAAACGGACCGTCAATTTCGCTGACCGCCCTGGCCGCTATTTTAGTTTCCGGTATTCCCGAGCCGGTGTCGACGTTCAATATCTTTTCAAATCCTGCTAATTTCACAGCCAGTGCATTGGCCCTTGCCTCCACATCGCTTAGGCGCACCAATTGGGCTTTCAGTTCTTTGTTTTGGCTGTGAGCAGAAAACCGATCTTTGATATCTCCCGAAAAATTCTCAAACCCCCGAAAAGGTAAGGTCAGATATTGTAATATATTAGCGCCAATACCTTCGACTTCACTACGGGAATTTTTAAAAGCATCGTCATTGCCGCGCGCTGAAAAATAGATCATTGCAGACAATAAGAGGAGCAAGAGAAAGAACCAACGCGAACTGCGTCGTTTGCTTCGAATATTACTGCGACTTCCGATCATGATTCATTTGACCGCAACAAAGTTAGACGCCGCTGGAAAGGACGCTCTTCCACTTTTTCAAATTTTCCACAACTGTTCCCGATCCGCGAACCACGCATGAGAGCGGGTCATCGGCAATAGAAACCGGAAGGCCGGTTCTGTTGCGTAGCTCAGTATCCAAATTGCGGAGTAAAGCGCCGCCGCCCGTTAACATGATACCTTTGTCGACAATATCGGCGGCCAATTCAGGCGGTGTTGCTTCGAGAGCATTTTTCACAGCTTCAACAATTTGCTCAACAGGTTCGGCGAGACTTTCGGCAATCATTGCTTCGGAAACTCGAATTTCTCTCGGAACACCGTTCATGAGATCACGACCTTTAATTTGAACGGTCATACCTTCATTGTCGGCAGGCATCGTTGCGGAGCCGATTTCTTTTTTCACGCGCTCCGCGCTCATCTCACCGATCAGAAGGTTTGTCGTTCGGCGAACATATTGGATAATCGCGTCATCCATTTTATCACCGCCAACTCTGACGGACCTGGAATAAACGATCCCGTCCAAAGACAGCACGGCTACCTCAGTTGTTCCGCCGCCAATATCGACGACCATGGATCCGGCAGGTTCATGAATTGGGAGCCCGGCACCCAGCGCCGCTGCCATGGGTTCCTCGATCAGAAACACACGGCTGGCACCCGCTTGTTCCGCGCTTTGATGGATAGCGCGTTTTTCAACGGCTGTCGCGCCCGAGGGCACGCAAATAACAACCCGCGGACGAACATTCCAACGACGGTTATGAACCTTTTTGATGAAGTGATCGATCATGGCTTCGGCCACTTCGAAATCAGCGATGACGCCATCTTTCATGGGCCGGATTGCTTCAATGTTTCCGGGCGTACGGCCAAGCATCATTCTGGCGTCTGCCCCAACTGCGTGGACGATCTTCCGACCGTTCTTCAGAGAATACGCAACGACGGACGGCTCATTTAAAACGATATCCCGCCCTTTGACATAAACGAGCGTGTTGGCTGTCCCAAGATCGATAGCGATGTCGGAAGAAAAAAGGCCTGCGAGATTAAACATGGAGTGCTGATCCACTTAATTTACCGCAGTAAGCGGCGGTTGTAACAATGTCGGATTCGAAGATTCCCGAAACTTCGTGCCTATTTGAAGTTAGTTGCGACAAAAAGCAAGTCCGGAAACAGCTTATAAAGGCGCTTTCTAGGCTTCTTCACTTGTTTGCACAAATTGTCTGAGATATTTGCGGCCGGCAAGCATAAGAACAACAAACAACACCGCCATCGCTATCAATCCCAATCGAATGAAATCGCTTTGCTCCTCGGACACAATGCCGGTGGTTATCAACGCCACGACGACAATTTTCGGAATAATCCCAAGTCCTGTCCCGGCCATGAAATGCGGAAACTTCATTCCGGAAACACCTGCGGCCATATTGACCAGTATAAACGGCCCTGTGGGAACAAGCCTGACGACCAAACTAGTGACAAAGCCATTGCGTCTCACAATGCCTGAAATTCGATTGATCAAATCTCCGCCAAATTGCCGAACTCTTTCGGCGCCAACCCACTTCGCCAACCAAAAATTCAAACAGGCCGATATCATCGTACACGCCCAAGAGCCGCCCCCTCCGACCAAACCGCCAAAGGTGAAGACCATGCCGGCAATCATGGCCCACTGAGGAACGCCGATAAACGCACCGCAGATAAACACCATCAGGAAAATGAACGGCGCCCAATCCGATTTGGAAAATTCCAAAAAGAGCTGTTGATATTGATTGCTGTCCACATTCAGAGCCTCTCTGCCAACATAGGCAGCAGCAGCGACCAGAATAAACATTAGCAATACCACGCCAATCGATCGTGACGCTTGCTTATCCATACCTGTGATGAATTTCGGTAACATGGCGCTCCATAATCTATTGAGCGTTCGGACTAAAGTGACAGTTTAGTAAAATGCTGTGACAGTTTCGGACAAAAAAAAGGCACCCCCTTGGAGTGCCCTACCAGAGAAAGGTAAGTTTGCGCATGACTGCTCCACCATGGAGCAAATGAACAATATTTAACCTTTTGGACGGCGTCAAACACAAATTTGGGAAATAATTTGCCTAAATTCCTCTTTGTTGGCAGAATTTTTTACGCAAAACCAATGCGGAGTCTGCCCCCTAAACCAAGTAAATTGCCTCTTTGCCAAGCGTCTCGTGTCACGTTTTGCCTGATTAAGGGCCTCTTCGTAGGAAATTTTTTCCTCAAGATGATCCAAAAGCGGAGAAAGTCCTATAGCTTTTGAGGCCGTTAATTTCCGGCTATGGCCGGCTTTTTGATAAGATCGTGCCTCATCCAGCCCCCCATTTTCGACCATTTGCGCATATCGCTTATTGATTCTTTCATAGAGGTTTTCGCGCTCCGGCATGATGACAGCCCCCTTCCAATAGCCTTGAGGAATGATGGGACGTGTTTGTTTTTGCCAATGGCTGAGTGGTTGATTTGTTCCCAATGCCACCGAAACAATTCGAGACAAGCGCTGAGGATCAGCCCCCAATACACGCGCCGTCGCGACCGGATCCAGTTGCTCTGCTTTGGCTCTCAAACAACTAATGCCCGATACCAAGAGACGTTCGGTTTCGCGCTTGGCCTCGTCGCTCGGTTCAGGAACTTGAGCCAAGCCCTCTGTCAGCGCTTTGAAATATAATCCGGTACCGCCCGTCAAAATTGGTGTTCGCCCACGGGCTAAAATTTCAGTTATTACAGGGACAACCTCCCTCACCCATTCACCGACGGAATAATTCTGCGCCGCTGACACATGCCCAAACATATGATGAGGAATACCGCGCATATCCTGCCCGCTTGGCCGTGCGGATAATATTTGAAGATCGCCGTAAACCTGCATTGAATCCGCATTGATAACCTCTCCATCCACAAGCTGCGCCAATTCGACAGCCCAATCGCTCTTGCCGCTCGCCGTCGGCCCTGCAATACACAGAACAGGTTTCATATGATGAGGAAGCTTTTCCATGACCGGCTCTATATCTCACGTTCTCACGATTGTCCTTGCAAAAAATAGTGCCGAGGATTTCGATAAATTACTAGGTCATGCCCCGAACGAAAACTTCGAGGTTTTGTCGGCAGACAAGGCTTTGGACATTATTGGAACGAAAAAAGATCTGCTTAATGTCCTGGAAGACATTCAAACCTCCAATCTTACTTTCGATTATTGCCTCGCAGGCGGTGAAAACCGCAAGAAGAGGCTTCTGATTTGCGATATGGACTCAACGTTGATCGGTCAGGAATGCATTGTAGAACTCGCTGATTTTGCCGGCGTCAAAGATCATGTTTCGGAAATAACGGAACGGGCCATGCGCGGTGAAATCGGATTTGACGGGGCTCTGCGCGAAAGAGTGGGCCTCCTCAAAGGCCTTCCCATTTCAGTACTGCAGGAATGTTTCGACAATCGCATTCACTTGAACAAGGGAGCCGACATATTAGCAGCCACGATGAAAGCACACGGCGCGGAAACCGTTATCGTTTCCGGAGGTTTTACGTTTTTCAGCGAGCGGGTTGCTAGGGCTGCCGGTTTTGAAAATCACCGTGCTAATATCCTGCAGGATGACGGCGAAACCTTAAGCGGGACCGTCGCCGATCCTATTTTAGGGCGCGAAGCCAAACTCACGGCTCTAAAACATTTTGCCCAAGGTTTAGGCGGGGCGTCTCAAGCGGTCGCCATAGGCGACGGCGCGAATGATTTGGCCATGATCACAGCCTCAGGTCTGGGGATTGCTTATTATGCCAAACCGGCTGTCGCCGCAGCGGCGCACTGCGCAATCAATCACACAGATCTAACAACAGCTCTTTATTTTCAAGGATTTAGGGACAAAGACTTCAGCACAAATGCACCCGCTTAATCTCGTTAATCAGTTAAACTTTAGAGCCTAAACTTAAGTTGCGGCGAAAGAATAAAATACGTAATTGCCGTTTTGATTGACCAGGAAAGTTACGGTTTCATCACCGTCTTCAGCAGCGCTTACAGCTTCTTCAAATTCTTTGGGCGTGGTGACGTCCTCGAAACTGACTTGTTCAATAATATCGCCGATACTGAGTTTTCCCGCCGCGGGGCTGCTTGAATTAACAGACACAACACGCACACCTTTGACCTCAGACTTAATCTTGTGCTCTTTACGAACCGCATCCGATAAAGCTTCGATGGTTATTCCCATCACGTCCAAATTGGCCATGTCAGGGTCAGGCTTGTCGCCCAGTAAATTATCTTTCGTGACTTTTTCTTTCAGTCGTTTCGGCGTGACAGAAATAACTTTTTCGCGCCGCTTTCGAATGACCGTAATATCAACAGCTTCGCCAATTTCCGTTTCTGCGATAATGCGAAACAAAGCCCGGTCGCTCGGCACATCACGATCACCGACCTTCAAAATCAAATCA
This sequence comes from uncultured Caulobacterales bacterium, assembly GCA_937981945.1. Classification (GTDB taxonomy): domain Bacteria; phylum Pseudomonadota; class Alphaproteobacteria; order Caulobacterales; family Maricaulaceae; genus JACOMS01. The sequence continues at coordinate 5,441 of CALJNJ010000155.1, forward strand.
CCGACTTTGAGGCCGCCTTTGGATGCCGGCGAGTCTTTTTCAACGCGCGTAATGACGGCGCCTTTCGCTTTATCCAGCTTGTAGGATTTGGCCAAATTTCGATCCACATTTTGTACTCGAATGCCGATACTCGCCCGTCTGGTTTCACCGTAATCGCGCAATTGATCGACCACTGAAATAGCCAAATCAGCGGGGATCGAAAAACTGATGCCGACACTGCCGCCTGACGGCGACAGGATAGCTGTGTTCACGCCGACAACGTCGCCGTCCATATTAAACAGCGGGCCGCCTGAATTACCGCGATTAATGGCCACATCGGTTTGGATGAAATCATCATAATTGCCATGATTAATCTTACGATTGCGGGCAGAGACGATGCCGGCAGACACGGATCCGCCATATCCACACGGGTTACCGATCGCCATGACCCATTCGCCGACCTCTAAGGCATTGGAATCCCCAAAATCAACGGCCGGAAACGGTATATCCGACTCAATTTTTAAAAGCGCTAAATCCGTCGACGGATCGCGGCCCAACAGCTTGGCCTCATAAGTTTCTTCGTTTGGAAAGATAACCTCGATGACGTCGGCGCCTTCGATAACGTGATTATTGGTCACAATATAACCGTCGGGATCGATCACAAATCCTGAACCCAGAGATTTAGAGACTCGGCTACGATTATTATCCTGGCTGAAAAAGTCGTTAAAACCTTCAAGCGGTGAGCCTTCGGGATAGAGCGGAATAACAGAGGACACTTCGACGTTTTGCGATGTAGAGATATTGACCACGGCCGGGCTCAAGCGTTTGGTCAAATCCGTAAAGCCGTCCGGAACACCCCTGGCCTCGGCGAAATCAGGCAGAGCAACAGACGAAGCCAAAAGCGCGAGCGGTAAGACGAAATATTTAAGAGATATCTTCATAAGCTAAATAGTAACCTGCAAGTCCCGAAATCCAAAGCACAATAGCGTGAATTCTCTTTCACATATATCGCCGAGCACACTTAAACAGCAGCTAATTTCACGCCGATAACGATCAAGATAACCCCAAATGCGACGCACCCCAAACCGGTCAGGTGCAACATACGATCCGGTGCAGCAAAAACTTGGCGATACATTTCGCGGGTTTGGGCCGGCAAAATGGCCCAGACGGCGCCTTCAATAGCAAAGGCGCCGCCTAAAGCGATTAACATAATAGTCGTCAGGTTCACTTATCGACTGCGTCGTGTTTGGTCTTTGTCCAAATATCCTAAAAGATCACCTTCGGATGACAGAACATAAGTCGATTTCTGACCAAATCCGTTTTTCAGGGCTTCCATGGATCGATAAAACGTAAAGAAGTCCGCGTCCTGAGTATAGGCATCGGCATAAATTCGGTTACGCTCTTTATCGCCTTCACCTTTAGTGGTTTCGGCGAGCTGTTGAGCTTCGGCTCGAATAATACGGGCCCGGCGCTCAGCATCGTTGAGGATCTTTTGCGCTTCTTCTTTTCCGGTCTCGCGCAGCAAAGCAGCTTCTTTCTTTCGGTCAGCTTCCATACGTCCAAAGACGGAAAGCTGAACTTCTTCAGGATAGTCGGCACGTTTAATACGGACGTCGATAACTTCAATTCCGTAATTCTCGTCGATCGCTTTTTTGTTAGCGGCGTTCTGAATTTCCTGCATCAGCTCAGCGCGGCGACCTGCAATAATGGTCTGCGTGTCAACTTTACCCAGTGAGTCACGCAATGAAGATTCAACAACCGGCTTATAAACAGACCGGAGACGGTCCTTGGTTCGGAATGTTTTATAAAATTCCAGCGGGTCTGTAATTCGGTAACGTACGAACGCGTCAACAAAAAGTGGGTTCGAGTCGATATCCCGAATACGCACCGGATCAAAATCCAAGTCCAAATTTCGGCGATCAAGACGAACGACGTTATCCCAGGGCAGCTTAAACTTAATGCCGGCATCAGGGGATTTTTCGCTGCCGTCCCACTTGTTTTCAACTTTGATATATTCACCAAAGCGCAAGACGAGAACTTGTTCGCGCTCATCAACAATATACGTACAAAAGATCGCAAGCAGAGCTAGTACGGCTGCGACGATGACAGGTATAAATCCTTTTTTCATGTCAATCTCCTACTGTTTCTTCTTGTTGAGTTGATCGAGAGGCAGATAAGGCACCACGCCTGATCCGCCTGTATCATCCAAGATGGTTTTATCGGCATCGCGATATACTTCTTCCATTGTCTCCAGATACATACGATCACGCGTTACGCGGGGCGCAAGTTTATACTCCTCATAAATGGAGGTAAAACGTGCAGCGTCACCTTTAGATTCCGCGATAACCGCTTCTTTATAACCATTGGCTTCCTGGATAAGTTTATCAGCGTCCGCATTGGCACGGGGGATCAGCTCATTTTCCGTCGCCTGAGCCCGCAAAATAGACTGTTCTTTTTCCTGCTTGGCCGCAACAACCTCCAGGAAGGCCTGCTCAACCTGACGCGGCTCTTGCGATTCTTTGATTTCGACTTGCGAAATATTCACGCCGGCTTTGTACTCTTCGAGCATTTCCTGCATGAGCGTTTGGACTTGTGACGCAACCGCGTCCCGTTCATCGGTGATCAACGGCTCGAGATCTGTCTTACCAACGATTTCCCGCATGGCACTTTCAGCAACATCATTCACGGCTCTTGGCACATCTTCCAAGTTAAATATGAATGCTTGCGAATGGCCGGGTTTCACATTCCACAAAACTGAGTATGCGATACGGACGATGTTTTCGTCGCCGGTCAACATCAAATTATCCCGGTTGACCCCGATATTAATGCTTCGCTCATCCGTAACTTTGACAACCTCTTTGGTCTCGATCGGGCTTGGCAGCTTAAAGTGCAGGCCGGAGGCAGATGTTCTGGAGAATTTTCCAAATCTGAGGACAACGACTTCCTCGTTTTGGTCAACCATATAAACACACGAAAACAGGAGCATTAAAAGACCGACAAGAACAAAAAGCCCGAAAGGACCAAACTTGCCGCCAATCGGTCCGCCGCCCCCGCCGGGTCCGCCTGCGCGCCTGCGTGTTCCGCCGACGCCAAATCTGTCTTTGAAGTCCTGAATGACTTTATCTGAATTTGCGGCGCCGGTAGGTTTGGGCTTTTGCCCCGAGCTACCCTGTCCCCAGGGGCTCTTACCGCCCGAATTTTTGCCGCCGGAACCGCTGCCCCACGGGCTCTTATTATCCGACATAGTGTCTCCGTAAATTAATTTGCCTATATGTGACCTTTGCCGGCCATTTTATCAAGGCTTTGCTGTGAAATTAAAGCCGTTTGCGATCATAAATCCGCACGGTGAAGTCAAAATCATCTTTGGGGCCTGCTGAATAAAAGGTCTCCCGGCTGACTTTCCAAATATCGAGGTCCGGCGCCGGAAAGTAAGCATCACCGCTAATCTCCGTATGAACATCCGTCACATAAAGCCGGTCACAATAGGGTAAAAGCTCGGCGTAAAGCTTGGCGCCGCCGCCAACAATAACTTCCCTGCAATCGGTTTCGCCCGCTATTTCATAACCGCGGCCAACAAGTTCCCGAACGGAGGTAAAAATTTCAGCCGGCGGGGAAATGTAATTTTCATTGCGGGTCAAAACCAAATTAGGGCGCCCCGGAAGCGGAAACGGCAGACCTTCCCAGGTCACGCGGCCCATCATGACGGGCTTTCCCAAAGTTGTCTTTTTGAAAAACTTCAAGTCTGACGACAAGTTCCATGGCAAATCACCGTCCCGCCCAATGACGTGGTTGCGGGACTTGGCCACAATTGCGGATAATTTCGGGTATTTCGCCATAGACATTGGGGTTACACAAGCGAAGTGATTCCGTATAGATAATTTATGAGTGAAATATCTGATAATCCGAAAATTAAACTGACGCCCTATGCGATTGCCATAACGCTGTTTTATATTTTCCTTATTCCGCTGATTAATTGGTCTTTCACTTGGGCGCCCATGTGGGAACTGGTGCCCAATTGGGCATTTAATCCGGTGACCATTGTAACCGGACTGGTCTTAGTGGTCAGAGACTTCGCACAGCGCGCAATCGGTCATTACGTTTTGGGGGCCATGTTTATTGCTTTGGTTTTGACGGCTAAGTTGGCCGGCGGCGAACTCGCCCTGGCCAGCGGATTGGCCTTTGCCATATCAGAGATTGTGGATTGGGCCATGTTTACATTCACAAAATATAAGCTGTCATCACGCGTTCTATTATCGTCAGCCCTAGCCGCGCCGATTGATACGTCTGTCTTCTTATTTTTGGCAGAAAAGATCCGGCCTGATCAATTCACAATGCCCAACGTCACTATGTCAATCATCGGCAAAATGGTCGGCGCGATCATCATCTGGTATATATTGAAACGAAATAAGCTTTGACGACTAAGCGTTTGCTTTTTCGACCTTTTTTTCAATCATTGAAACCGATATAATCGAAATTTCGTAAAGCAAATATATTGCGCTACCGAGTACGATTTGTGTGATCGGATCGGGCGGCGTCACAAAGGCTGCAAAGGCCGCGATCCCGACGATGGCGTAACGACGACCCTTTTTCAACGCGCTTGAACTGACAATACCCGCCCGCCCCAAAAGCGAGAGTATAACGGGCAATTGAAAAGACAAGCCGAAGGCGATGAACAAGGTCATAGCTAATTTGAGATAGTCACTAATGCGCGGCAAAAGTTCTATATTGCTGCCGGCGGACATACCCAAACCAAATTCAAGTACATACGGAAAAATATAGTAGAAGACCAATGCAGCGCCTGCTGAAAACAGGAGGGGCGAAATTATCAAATAAGGCAGAAATGCCCGTTTCTCATTCTTGTACAGTCCCGGCGCTACAAACCGATAAATCTGATACGCAAAGATGGGGAAGCCCAAAACGATACCACCAAACACCGCCAATTTCACATTGACGAAAAACGGTTCCAAAATCTGAGTCGCGATCAGGTCGTCATTAAGCGCCTCAATACCGGACTCCGCTCTTTTCTTATTTAGCTCAATGACGGTTTTCTTAAACGGCGCCAGAAGAAACTCCAGAATTTTTGGCAAAAACGGGATGACTGCGATACAGCCCAGGATCAAACCGATCAGGCATTTGACCAAGCGGGACCGCAACTCCGTCAGATGAGTTAAAAGCGGCGCTTTGCTCTTTTCCATCTCCTCAACTTCGGTTTCGAGCTTGGGCGTTTCGCTCATGAGCCGTCACCGGAAGGTTTTTCTGTTATTTTAGGATTGTCTAATGAAGTTCCCTCGCGAAGCTCTGCATCCAAAGCTCTCATATCCTCACCCAAATCTTCATCGATAAGGTTTTCAAGCTTCCCCATAGCTTTCAATTCTTCAATCTCTTTTCGGAGCTCGGCCATTTCAGCGGCCTCACCCATTTCGTCAAAGGCACTTTTGAACTCATTTCCGAGTGAGCGGATTTTGGCCATGAACTGTCCGATAGACCGCATTAATTTTGGAAGATCTTTCGGTCCCACGACAATAATGGCCAGCAAAGCCAGCACAATCATTTCTGCGAATCCTATTTGTGGGATCATGGGTTTGCCCCGTCAGGCAGCGAGCTTAGCCCTTATCGCCCTTTTTCGGCGTGACATCGATGGCTTCTTCGGCGGCGTCTTTGACATCATCGACCTCATCTTTCAGGCCCTTTTTGAAGCTTGTGATACCTTTGCCCATATCGCCCATAATGGCCGATATTTTACCGCGACCGCCAAATAAAAGCAGAACTAACGCTAATACCAACAAAATTTGCCAAGGACCTAGAGCCATCTTCTTACCTTTTGAGTTTCAAAGTCTAGTACCCTTTGCACAAGACCGGTTCAACCCGTTTATACGACATTACTGTTCTTCGTCATCCCCCAGGAAGTCTTCGAAGAACTCAGGTTCATCGACATCATCCAATGGATCTTCCTCATCTGTGAGGTCATCCGGCATGACAGGCGACGGCATTTCAAAGTCCTTCGGAAGACGCGGGTCGAGTAATCCTGCGGCCTTCAAATCGTCGCGGCCCGGTAAGTCTGTTATCGTCTCCAGGTTAAAATGAGCTAAAAATTCATCGGTTGTGCCGTAAGTGACGGGCCGGCCCGGCGTTCGGCGACGTCCGCGCAGTCTGATCCACCCCAGCTCCATAAGTACGTCAAGCGTACCTCTGGAAACCGCAACGCCCCTTACATCTTCGATTTCCGCCCGTGTAACAGGTTGATGATAGGCGATAATTGCCAGTGTTTCGAGCGCGGCGCGGGATAATTTGCGCGGCGATTCTTTAACGTCTAAAAGATGATGTTCCAGATCTGGTGCCGTTTGAAAACGCCACCTGCCGGCGACATGCACCAAATTAATTCCGCGGCCTGTATAATCGCGAGCCAAACGCGCCAAGAGCGCTGATACATCACTGCCTTCCGGCATTCTTTCGCGCAAAGTTTCGGAGTCGATAGGCTCGACGGCTGCAAACAACAGAGCTTCAAGAAGACGCAATTCCTGATCAATATCGGGCTTTTGCTGTAATCTTTCGGTTAGATCGACAACGCCGGCTTCGATCCCTGCCGCTGCCTTTTCGACGCGGTTATTGCTCATGACACTTCACTTTCTTGCTTTCGGGCACCTTGTTCCGTGCCTCGGACGAAAATAGGTGTAAACGTACCGGTTTGGCGAATTTCTATTTCGCCCAATTTTGCGAGTTCAAGTCCGGCCACTAATGAACTGGCCTTTATGGATGTTTTGGGAATATCTTCCGGCAGCTCTTCCGTAATCGGTAACAAAGACTCCAGCGCCGTCCAGTCGCTACTGTCAACACTGACCGACTTCAGCGCGCGCCGCAGACGGGTTCTGGCTTCTTCAAGCGACATTACTAACGGCTTGGGGACTTTGTGATTGCGAATAGCCGCTTTTGATCGGCTGGTACCGTAAGCTTGTAAAATATCAAACAAATTGGCCTGCCACAGGGGCGTCGTTCGGGATCTCAAACCCTCAGGGTTTCCGCGAACAAAAACCTGCTGTCCGATTTTAGGTAATCGCATTATGCCCTCAGCAGCGCGGCGCATCGCCTCTAAACGCTGCAGACGAAATGCCAAATGCGCCGCCAATTCGTCGGCTTCCGGCATTACGGTTTCGTCTTCATCACGCGGTAATATCAGCCGGGATTTGATATAGGCCAGCCAAGCGGCCATCACCAGATAATCGGCAGCAAGCTCTATTCGCAAATCTTGCGCGGACTTGATGAAGCTTAAATATTGTTCCGATAATTCCAGAATGGAAATGCGGGCAATATCGACTTTTTGTTGCCGGGCCAGCTCCAACAATAAGTGCAGCGGACCTTCATAGCCGGAAATATCAAGTATAAGCCCCTGCCCGACATCTGCGGCGTCGTCGGCGGCCTCAAACTTTACGTCTTCTTCGAAATCCTCACTCATGCCGCTACCGCCTCATTGGGCAAAAGCGACAAATATTCTGACAGGCCGGCTTCATAATCGAATTCGCGCGGATCTTCACCGCACAATTGGGCAATTTCTGCGCGGGCCTTGGCGTCACCGTAAAGGGCGCGGGCGCCTTTGGCGATTTCCACCATGGCCGGCAGTTTACCCGAACATTGAAGCGCGACATCGCAGCCCGCATTCAAAGACTTCTCCGTCAGCGATTTAAGTCCGCCTGACAAGGCCTTCATATCCAAATCATCTGTCATCAACAGGCCATCATATTTCATGATTTTGCGGATATGCCCGATTGCCTTTTTAGAAATCGTCACAGGTCTTTTTTGGTCTAAAGCTTCGACCAATATATGGGCTGTCATTGCCATTGGCGCATGCTGAAGAGCCTTAAACGGTTTGAAATCCGTGCCGGCCAAGGTCGTTAGCCAATTCGTCAGCCTCGGAAGTGATTTATGACTGTCGACGGTTGCGCGGCCGTGGCCGGGAATATGTTTGATGACCGGCGCCACACCGCCCGTCATAAGACCTGCCATAGCGGCTTGACCCAGATCGGATACTTGGGCGGGGTTATCCCCCAAAGCCCGATCCGATATAATCGGATCTGCGCCCTTAACGGGGATATCCAAAACCGGCGCGCAGTCCGCATTAATGCCAATTTTGCGCAGATCTGCTGCAATTAAACGATGGTGCAGATAAACAGCGCGGCGCGTGGCAGCCGGTAAATTTGTATAGTTTTGCGCGACAATTCCCGGGCTGGGATAGTCATTCCAATAAGGCGGCCGTAAACGCTGCACACGCCCGCCCTCCTGATCTATAAAGATCAGGCAATCACGGCCGACACAATTACGCAGTGATGCCGTCAAAGCCCGAACCTGATCCGGGGTTTCAATATTTCGAGCAAACAAAATGAAAGCCCAAGGATTGGCATCCCGGAAAAAGGCTTTCTCAGCGGCGGTCAGCCGCGGCCCCGAAAGGCCGAATATGACCGCCATTTCCGTCATTTAAGCGTGACAAAACACGACTGATTTCGCGCCTTTAATGTCTCGCAAATCCGTTCGGCTGTTCCCTTATCAGCCATTCCGGCCAATCTGAGGCGATAATAAACGCCTTTATTGGGAACATCGGCACGAATAATGTCAGCATAACTGCCGCTTGGCAGCAACGTTCCGTGTTTCGCCTGAACTTGGTTCCAAGTATCTTCTGCAGACTCACGACTTCTTAGTGATGCCAATTGGACCACATGACGGCTGTCTCCGGATGTTGTGACAGGCGGCGGGGTTGAAGGTGCGGGTGCCGGTTCGGCCTCTACGGGGCGTGGCGCCGGCACGGTTTCCGTGACTGTCTCGTCGGTATTCCTGTCCTTGATTTCGATATTGACGCTCGGGCGCTCAACCGGTTCTTCGGAACTTTCCGTCAGTTTTATTTCTTTTTCCGTGCCCTCACCGTTCAAAGCGTCATAGATCTCAAGATCTTGATTGGGGACTTCCTCCCCGCCCGGATCTTCCGGCTCAACTTTGTACGGGGTTTTTTCCGCAATAATCTTGGGAGCTTCGGCCCGATCTCTAACGCCCGGCTGATAAGCTTTGAACAAAAAGAATAACAGCGCCAATAAGGCTAAGACCAGCAAGCCCAAAAGCCACATGCTGCGCTTGCCCGAATAACCTTGCACATCAAACGGAACAAGTTCCTCGTCTGCGTGTGGGTCCGGTCTGTAATAGTCAGGGTGGTCCTGATCCTGGCTCATGATGAATCCTCGATTGGCTGCTGACGCGAATCAACAGCCCGCGTCGTCAGACTCCTATATAATAGTGACAATTTCCAGAGCTGTTAGCTAACTAAACTCGGTTAACTTCCTATTAACCCTGAATATACCCGGTCACTGAGAACAATTTCTTATGTTCTGCGATTGCAAAGGAATCTGTCATAGCGGCGATATAATCACAAACGACTCTTGCAGTTGCCGCATTATTGGGCCCCTCCGTCCCTTCACGAACATCCGTTGGCAAAATAGACGGATCACTGATGAACAGCTCAAACAGTTCTTTTACAACCCTCGAGGCTTGGCCCATCATGCGATTGACTTTGTAGTGTCGATACATATTGGCGTGCAGGAATTTTCGTAATGGCTTTTCTTTTTTCCGGAAACTCTCCGAAAACGTAATTACGGCATGGTCCAAATTGCGAATATCATCTGCCGTTTGCGGATCAGCCGCTGCGAGCCGTCGATTGGATTCTTCCAAAACGTCCTTAATCATATAGCCGATTAAATCTCGGATAGTCTCGTGGATGGCTCGGTTTTCGCTGGTGTCAGGATAACGCCTTCGCACATCTTTAAAGGCCTCCGCCACTAAAGGGACGTTATCTGAGATTTCTTGAACCGTGAAAAGCCCGGCGCGCAGGCCGTCATCAATATCGTGATTATTATAGGCAATATCATCGGAAATGGCCGCAACCTGCGCTTCAGGACCTGCATATGTATGCAGCTCAAGCCGTTCCCAATTCTCCAAAGCCCGAAGCGCCCAAGGTAATTTCGAAGGATCCTCATCAGGTTTTAAAAGCGGCCCGTTATGCTTGGCGATCCCCTCCAACGTTTCCCAGGTCAGATTAAGGCCGTCATAAGGTGCATAGCGGCGTTCCAGGCTCTCGACGATTCTTAGGGTTTGAGCATTATGATCGAAACCGCCATAGTCGGCGAGAACCGCGTTCAGCCCACGCTCGCCGGCGTGACCGAAGGGGCTGTGGCCGAGATCATGGGCAAGCGCCACGGTTTCGGCGATGTCCTCATTCAGGCCGAGATAACGCGCGGCTGTCCTGGCGATCTGCGCGACTTCGAGGGAATGGGTGAGCCGCGTTCGAAAGTGATCGCCCTCATGGTTGACGAAAACCTGCGTTTTATATTCCAGGCGGCGAAAGGCGGTACTGTGCAGAATGCGGTCGCGGTCACGCTGAAAAGCGGTGCGAAGAG
>CALJNJ010000156.1 GCA_937981945.1 uncultured Caulobacterales bacterium
ACGTCAAAATGACTCTCGCTGTAAATGGTAACGGCTTCCAGCCCGTTATTGGCTAAAACGACCTGATGACCGCTCAGCTCCAAGAAGCCTTTGATCACGGCGCGGTTGACGGGGTCATCATCAGCGGCCAAGATTTTCAATCCTGATGAAGGTTTAGGTGTTTCGGACGTAGGGGCCGAAGTTTTGGCGCGCTTGTCCTCCAGGGCATCAGCCATGGCAGCCAGAAGCTCTCGTGTTCGGCACGGCTTTTCAATCACATGTTTGACCCCCAAGGCCTGTAAGGGTTTGCGGTAGGGACTGATTTCTGCCGAAGATAAAATCATCACCGGCGTCTCGCAAATATCCGGATCGGCTCGTAAGTTTTTGACGAATTCAAGCCCGTTCATACCCGGCATTTGAAAATCGCAGACAACCAGCGGAATCGGCACGCCTTTCTGATGGGCGATCTTCAGGAATTTGAGGGCCTTGGCGCCCCGGTCGACAAAAATTGGTTTGACGGGCGTCTTTTCGAGCTGGGCGGCGTAAACCGTGTGATTAACGTCAAGATCATCAACCATTAAGATCGGTGTATTCGGCAAAGAGATTTCCGAATTAGCCGCAGGTTTTTGATAGTTTGCGGGCTCAAGACAGGCTTCAAAAGTGAAACAGGACCCTTGGCCCAGCTCTGACGTAACGGCGATATCGCCGTCCATTCGCAAAGCCAGTTCTCGCGCAATAGCGAGGCCCAAGCCGGTTCCGCCATATTCGCGGGTCATGGAGTTGTCGCCCAGTTCAAATTTATTGAAGATCAGATTGAGTTTGTCGGGCTGAATGCCGACGCCTGTATCTTCAACTTTCACGGATATGCGGGATTTACCTTTGTCGTCTTGCGAGACAAAAGACGAACTTCTGACATAACCTTGATGGGTAAATTTAAGCGCATTGCCGACCAAATTTAACAAGACTTGTCTGATTTTACCGGCGTCTCCGATAAAGCCATTGTCCAATTCGGGCGCTGTCTGAACAATCAGCTCTACGTTTTCGGCTGAGCGATTGTGGCGCATAACATCAACAACATCATCAATAATATCAGAGAAGTTAAGCGGTGCGTTGTGAAGCTCGATCTTGTTTTTATCGAGTTTTGAATAGTCCAAAATGTCATTGATGATATTCAGAAGTGCTTCGGAAGATTGCTTGATGACGCGGATACAATTTTCTTGATGGGGGGTGGTTTCCGAGTTTTCCAAAACTTGTGCCATGCCGAGCACGCCGTTCATGGGCGTTCTGATCTCATGGCTCATATTGGCCAGGAAGGTCATTTTCGCGCTCTCACCGGCGCGCGCAGATTCCAGGGCGTTTTGCATGTCCGTAATATCGACAATTGTCAGCAACACACCGGTGGACGGTAAAAGCTTTGTCGTGATCAGGAAGGAGCACCCATTATCCAATGTCCGAACCATTTGGAAATCAGTGGGCGTTTCATGGGCTCTAAGTTCTTCAGCTAAATCCGGTTGAAGTTGATTGGTGACGTCTTCATGACTCATGCCGATTTTAATGAGGACGCCAAATTGATTGGCGGTTTCTTGGAAGGATTTATTGGTGAAGATGACCTTACCGGCGGCGTCATATAAAAGCACACCATGACTGATCCCGTCCAAAGTCCTGCTCAGCAAATGCTTGGTCTTGCGCAGTTCCTGTCGCTTGCGCCGAAGCTCGGAAACATCGAATGAGATACCGGACACGAGCCCGTCCGTTTCCGTGTAAACCGCTCTGTAGAGTTTTTCGCCATTGGTCGCAAAATCAATGGTGCCGCCATTTCGCATGCGGGCATAAAGATTTTCTGCAAGCTGGTTGGCCAATGCGGGGCTGTGTTCCGGAAATTGAACTCTGACTTCCTCGTGCACGACGTCGCGCAAAGGTCGCCCGCTATGCAGTTTTTGGATCATAGAAGTTGAGTAATTGAGGGAAGACTGATTGGCGTAGATAACGCGATCACCCTTATGAATAATAATAGGTGTATCAGCAGCGTTCAACGCTTTAAAAATATCGCGAAGATCATCGCGATCCAAGTTTCCCAGATCGAAATCCGACATTATTGTTATTGCTCCCCCAAGCTATAATTCGTCTCTAGCACATCTGTGTAAATCAAAGATTTATCAAATGGGGTGCGTGGTTAATTTCGGTTATTTATAATTCCGTTTTTCATTTTCAGTTTGCAGTTGCAAAATGGCGAGCAGCCGAGTTTAATCGCGTCAAATTTTACCGAAGAGAGTCACTGAATGTCCGTTGTTCTGAGCGCCAAAGAAAAACAAGCCACCGAAAAACTTGTCGGACAATTAAACGCGCATCTGGACGGGCTTGATTCCCAATTTGTCGGACGCCGCGATATGTTGGAGCTCATCTTGCTGGGCCTGATTATGCAGGAACACGTTTTGCTGATCGGACCGCCCGGCACCGGTAAGTCTGCTGCGGTTCAGGCTATGGCCGCCGGTTTAAAAGTCAAAAACTTTGAATATTTGATCGGACGGTTTACGGAGCCGTCGGAATTGTTTGGCGGGCTGGATTTAAATGCGCTGAAAGACGGGAAGGTTCAGCCGGTGACCGCCGGCATGTTACCGGAAGCCGAGATCGCGTTTTTGGATGAAATCTTTTTGGGTTCAACGGCGATCTTAAACTCATTGCTGAAGATCCTAAATGAGCGGACTTATCAGCGCGGACAGTTTTCCGTCAAAACGCCGCTTATGTCCTGCGTCGCGGCCTCCAATCATTTGCCGGACGATCCGCTTCTGGCCGCCTTTGCGGACCGCTTTCTTCTGACCATGTTTGTGCAGCCCATTGACGAAGCCCAACTGCCCGATCTTTTGAAAGTGGGGTGGGCCCAATTTACCGACGGCAATACCGGCGTGAAGCCCATGCCCAAAGCCGCCATGACGCTCCTGCACAAAGCATCTTTGACCGTGGATCTGTCCGGGGTCAACGAAACCTATGCTCATATTATGCGCAAATTGCGGCTGCTGGGCGTGCCGTTGTCAGACCGTAAAATCGTGAAGGGCCAAAAGGCCGTGGCCGCCGCTGCATTGCTGCGCGGCCAGATGAAAGCCGGTCCTGAAGATTTGTGGCCGGTGACCTATTTGGTTCAGGACGCGGTGCAACAAACTGAAGCCGGTGAAGTTCTGGAAAAGGAACTGAAAAGCACCCATAATCCGGTTTTAACTCAAAGCGCCGTACGGGCGACTTACGGCGCGACGGCCCACGCTGCGGAACTGTCCGCAACAGGTGAACGGCTCATGTCGGCCAAGCCCGCCCTTAAAACTGATGAGCGTTATGAAATTTGGCTCGTCCGCATGGAGACTTTGCTGACCCAAATCGATGCGGCGTTTGACGCTGATCAGCTCCCCCAACATTTGCGCATTTTGCGGACATCTATTGAGTCTCATCTGGCAGGATCCGACAATGATGCCGAAGCGGCCAATGATGATGAAGGCGGCACGCCCAAAGCTAATCCATGGGTGACCCGGCCCTCGCCATGATTTGGAAAAGCGGGGATCGCGTTCAACCTGCCGAAGCGCTCTTCTTTGAGGCAAACCCTGATTTGGAAACTCTGACATCGGAACTCGGTCGTCGCTCCAAAGCCTTTTTGAACTGCGAACTGGCTTACGGTGAAGACTGGGCGGTTTTGTTTGGCACTGAGTTTGAAGGCGACATTATCCTGCCGCGGCTCAGCGGCACACCACTTTACAGAGCCTATGACAATATCCTCCTGCCGGTAGGGATAGTATGCGATTTGCCGTATCGCGCCATGCAGGATTATTATCACCGCTTGACAGAAGCGCATGTTTTAACGGGCCGGGAATTTGTTCTGAGGCCTGACCTTAGAGCAAAAGCCCCTAAAGCGGACATTTACGTCATTGAAGAACGCCAAGCTCTAAACCGGCTGGCCGTGATCGAAGAGCCGGCATGACCGAGGCCGCCGCGAAACCCAAACCTAAAAAGGATCCGGTGGTTTTTCCGGCAGCCTATGAACCGTTTTTGCCGGTGCTGGACCGTTTGTCTTTTTCCATGCGCTCCGCGCTCAAAGGGCATT
>CALJNJ010000157.1 GCA_937981945.1 uncultured Caulobacterales bacterium
TGAGAAGGTTGCTGACGATCCGCATGAGCGAGACGGCGTCGGCCTCAACCTTGTCATCCAAAAGCCGGAGTCTGAAATCCAGGCCCTTTTCTTTGGCCTCGGTTTTGAACATTTCATGGGCGTTTTTTAAAACGATACTGACGGGGAAGACTTCTATGGTCCCGTCGGATTGAATATTGCGGGGGCTATCAGGCGCGCACCGGAATTGGTTCCGGGCGAGATTTTCCAAATAGTCGAGCGCTGTGTGCATTTGGTTTCCCGCCTCGTCATTTTCAAAAGACATATCTGTGATGACCTTTCTCAACCCGGATAGCGGTTGTTGCAGATCATGGCTGACAGAGGATAATTGCTCCCGGCGTTGCCGGGATAAATCTCTGGCCTCCACATATTGTTTTTGCGCGTCCCTGAGGGCCGAGCTCATAGCCAGCTTGTCCTGCACCGCAATCAGCTTGGCTTGTGCCTGTTGGTCCCGGTCTTTTTGGATCCCGCGCATGCGCGCGACAATGGCGCCGGCAAAGGCGAAGCCTTCGGCCATAAGGGCGAGATGCCCCACATCCAAAGTTCGGTCCAAGTCAAATTGACCCGGGAAAATATGCGCCACAAATGCATAGATGAATGAAATGAGCACCGTACAGGCGCCCAGTAAATATGGCAAAGCCCCCAGAAAACCGCGGCGATAAGACAGAATTCCGGTGACCACTTGAAGAACCGCGCAAACCGGGACGACCAGATAAGCGATGACCATAATCGGCCGGACATGAATGAGCGGATAAGCCACGACAACGAAGACTACCGCAAACATAATATACGCTTTCAAGAACCTGTCATAAGCGGGCCACTTCTTTTTAAAGTCAAATAACAAGCGGGCGAAAAACAAACCGCAAATTGACATGGATAACATCAGCATCAAATTGATCGCGTCGTTATTTATCCGGAGGTTGGGCCAGAGATATTGTGCCGTATATCCATCGGCGTGAGAGACATAAAAAATCCCGGCTATAATATAGCCGGAAAAGGCGAGACTCAGGCGCCATCCAATAATCGGAATAAATAAAAGCGATAGGATAACCATGGCCAGCAAACCGCCATTGACCAGAGTGTCGATATGAGTTTCTTTGGCTTTTGCCCGAATGACAGCGGCCGGCGTGCCAAATGAGACCGCAAGCGAAGTGGTGCTATTGGATTTAAAGCCGATATAAAGCCGGGCCGTTTCTCCGGGCGGGATTTCCATATCAACGGTCAAGGTTCGGATTGGAATTCCACGGTGATTGAATGTATCTTGCGCCTTGTTGTGAAGCACATGTTCGACCGCGCCATTTTCCCTGATGAGAAAAATATCCAGTTCTCTGATATTGGGACGGCCTGAATCCAGTCGCCAGATATGGCTGTTGCCGGGCGGATTATAAATTTCGGTCATTAGCCAGGCGCGAAAATCGCCTAGGCCGAAATCCATAAATTTTAAGTCTATGGGTTTGAACTCACTCGACACTGCCCGGATTTCATCCAATGTCATTTCAGAACTATTGTCGATATAGTGGAGGGTTTTAGATTTGAAATCCAAAACGTTTTGCCGGTCAGCCTCTAAAATCAGAACGTCAATACCGGATTGCGCCCGGACCCCCACGGAACAGGTCAATATGAAAATAAGGCCAATGGCGATGGCTTGAAGAACTTGTTTGAATGTGCGCCCGGGATCCATGGCGCTAGAAAACGACATAAAAATCTTCACGTCTATGGGGGTAGAACCCCATCATGAAGATTTTTTCGTTATAGCTGTTTATGCTCATCAAGCCAGCCTTCTTTATGGGCAACCACCATCAGATCAGCCACAGACCGTACGCCGAGTTTTCCCATAAGGCTGCCGCGGTGTTTTTCGACGGTTTTGATGCTTATAAAAAGTTTTTCGCCAATTTCGGCATTGGAATTGCCGGCCACAATCAGGGACATGACTTCACGTTCTCTTTGGGTGAGCTCAGACATGTCTTCGGAATTTTTCAGCATGTCGACGATTTCTGCCGCGATATAATTCCCGCCATTTAATACGGTGACCAGGCACTCCCGGATTTGCTCGGGCCCGCAAGATTTTAAAAGCATACCCTCGATCCCGGTGTTTATCCAATTGGATAATAAGCCGACAGAGGTGAAACCGGTAAATAAAACAACTTTGGTTTCCGGGCTCCAGCGGCGAGTTTCTCCAAAGACCTCAACCCCGCTTGCCAGTGGCATAGCCACATCCAGGATTAAAAGATCAGGCCGGTGATTTTTGACGGCGGCGATGGCCTCAAGACCATTTTCCGCTTCGCCGGAAAGGGATGTGTTATCAATGCTCGCAACGATTTTTTTTGTGCCTTCGCGGACGATTTGATGGTCATCTGCGATAACGATGGTTTTAACAATGTCCCCGGCCGAAAAATCCATATTGCGCTCCTACGCCGTTTCTAACGGATAAACGCTTTAAGTTCTACCTGAAACAGCCGGACCCGACTCCATGAATATGAGAGGCCTGACGATAGAGTAGAATATGCGCGAGTTATGAGGGGTCAAATATTGAGGGTACAACAGAAGAACTTGTGCAGACCGGCGCCAAGAACACAAAACCCTCACCAAGGTGAGGGTTTGTTTTGGTTGCGGGGGTAGGATTTGAACCTACGACCTTCAGGTTATGAGCCTGACGAGCTACCGGGCTGCTCCACCCCGCGTCAAAAAATTTCGGGTCTTTGTCCGAAGGCGCTTCATATAGGTGTGAAACAGAAAATTAGCAAGAGCGATTTCCAAGAATTTGACATTTTTGCCAAAAAGTCAGGACGTGTCTAAGTCTTTGATAAAACATAGGTTTATAAATCAAACGGGCTTGGCGATATGCCAACCGGCTAAAGGGCGCCTGACTTTAAACACCTGTTCCGTGGTTTTATCATCGAGAACGTCGCCGGGCGGGCCGTCGGCAAAGATTTCCCCGTCCTTTAGTACAATCACGCGATCGGCCATATTGGCGGCCAGGGCCAGATCATGGAGCGCGGCGATGACCGGTTTGCCCGCTTGGGCCTGGTCTTTGAGAATGCGCGCAATGGTAAGCTGATAATAAGGATCCAGCGCAGCCACCGGTTCATCGGCCAGTAAAATCCGAGCGTTCGTTGCCAGCGCGCGGCCAAGCAGGACTCTGGCTTGCTCACCCCCTGATAAAGTTCCGAATGTGCGGGCTTTAAGGTCGGCCAGATCGGCGGTTTCAATAGCTGAGTC
>CALJNJ010000158.1 GCA_937981945.1 uncultured Caulobacterales bacterium
TGAATAAAGGCGCCGGGGCCGTCAATGGAGCGGTCCACATGGCTCTCTGCCGCAAGATGCATAACGGCTTCGGGGCGGTGCTTTTCAAAGACCGCATTGACGGCTTCGGCGTCATTAATATCCACTTGTTCAAACGCATAGTTCGGATTGTTCGCCAACATAGCGACATTGGCCAAATTCGCGGCGTAAGTGAGCTTGTCGAGATTGACGATCTCATGACCTTGATCAATGGCCATCCGAACCACGGATGAGCCGATAAATCCTGCGCCGCCTGTAACCAAAATCTTCATGGTGTTATCCTTAAAACGGGTTTTTCCAATCGGCCAGTTCCGGCGCGATTTTATCTTTGTCAGAGAGGATGGCTTCGCTCTCTTTTATGCCCCAATCGATATTCAGCGACGGATCATTCCAAAGCACATTGCCGTCGCAGTCACCGGAGTAGTAATCTGTCACTTTATAGGCCACGTCGCAATCGTCGGTCAGCGTCGCAAACCCGTGCAAAAATCCTGAGGGTACCCAAATTTGATGACCGTTTTCGGCCGAAAGTTTTGCGGTTACATGTTGACCGTAAGTCTTTGATCCCGGCCTGACATCCACGGCAACATCCATAATCTCGCCGCGCGTGCAGCGAACGAGTTTGCCTTGGGCGTGCGGGGGTGCCTGATAATGCAATCCGCGCACAGTGCCGCGATGTTTGGAATAAGAAAAATTATCCTGAATAAACTCGGTTTTGACGCCCGTTGCGTCTTCGAACAGGCTTTGACGAAAGCTCTCACAGAAAAAGCCGCGATCATCGGAAAACCGGCGCGGTTTTATCAAAAATATACCTTCAATGTCCAAAGGCGTAAATTGCATGGAAAATGTCCCGTCTAGTCAGCGGCTTTCATAGTTAACACGCCCTGTGAGTCAACAGGGGAATACCGACCGGACTCACATTGATTTACATCGGATTTCATCCTATTGGCGAGCTATGGCCCGTAAACCCAATTTGATTATTGCCGGCGCGCAGAAAAGCGGGACGTCATGGCTGCATGCCAAATTGCGACAACATCCGGATGTTTTCATGCCGCCGCTCAAGGAACTGAACTATTTTAACCGCCTGCCGGACGCTGTCGAGGCGGATTATTTAGCTCAGTTTGAGGAAGCCAAAAACGAACGTTATGTGGGCGAGGCAACCCCGCACTATTTTTGGAAACGGATTTCGGATTGGCCTTATTGCGAACCGCCGGGTGACATGGATGTGGCCACGGAAATGCGGCGCGTCATGGGCGATGAGGGACAATTGATCATATCTCTTCGGGACCCTGTTTCCCGAGCTGTTTCTGGCTGGCATCACAATATCTGTATGGGACGGAACCCGCAGCATATGGGCATGCTCGATTGCCCCCCCTCGATGGGGATTGTGGATTTGGGCATGTATGCGCGCCATTGGGATCATTTTGAAAACTTGTTCGGCCGCGAAAACATGCATGTGGTTCTTTATGATGATTTGCAGCGCTCTCCCCGTAATTATTTGGGATGGGTTTTGCATTTGCTGGGCCTAAAGGCCGGCGATGATTATTATGAAGGCTTGGATTTGGCCGATAAAATCAACACGAAATCTCATTTGAAACAGAGACTGGCGGAGGGCGAAGATTTGCCGAAGGCTGACCCGGCGGAAATCAAAAAACTTCTGAAGCTCTACGATCCTCATATTGATCGGGTTGAGGCAATTACCGGCCGCTCACTTGCCAATTGGCGGGATTTAGGGGCTCTTCAAGCACAGCATTGTTGAGCTTGAACTTATTTCAACGAACACTTACCGTCCGTATGGCGGGAGCACCCGCTTAACTTTCGGGAGCAAGCCTGTGCGAAAATCTCAACTTGTCGGATTAAGTCTGATTTATTTGGTGATTGTCATCAGCGCGCTGTATTTCGGCATCCGAACCTTCGGCAAGAGCTTTATGAAGGATTTCGAAGAAGGCTATAACGCGGGGAGCGAGATTGTCGACAGTTCGGCAAACGCAAAAACCTATGACAATTACATCGAAATTTATGTGACCGAAGAAAACGCATTTTTTGTAGATGCGGAAGAAGTGACCCGGGATGAATTATTGCCGGCCGTGAACGCCATCATAGAAGAATGGCCGGACTCATTTATCGATGTTTATATTTCCCCGAATTCTACGAGCCTGCATTTAGTCTTCCTGGAGGAATCTCTAAGCAATTTGGACTATAATTACAAAATCCATATTGAGGACTAATTGTTATAGTATTGCTTTTGTAGTGTAATTATGTTACAATTCTTGCCTAAGGGAGGATTGTATGAAGTATAAAGCCAGACAAATTGCCGCCGGGGATGACGGCCCCAATATGACTCCAATGCTGGATATCGTATTTATTTTGTTGATTTTCTTTATCGTGACAGCTGTATTTTTAGATGAGAAAGCCATCAATTTAGCCTCACTGCCTGATAATAATCCGCCTTGCGATTGCGGTGAAACCATTCAGGTCTATGTGGACGCGGACAATAAAGTCGCTGTTGAAAACAAGCCGACCGAACTTCGCAATGTATCATTTGCCGTCGAAAGCCTTTTGGCAGAAAAGCCGAATGCTTCGATTGTTTTGTCAGCTCATTATAATGCCCATCTGGATCCGATCGTTCGGGTCAAAGATCAGATGACATTGTCCGGCCGCAAGGCGGTTCTAAAAATCGTCAAGGATTAGGCATAAAAAAACCGCCCATTGGGCGGTTGATGTTTGTATGATCCGTAAATCCGGCTTAGCGGCGCGGCTTACGTTTTTTCGATGGGATAAGTCCCTCGATTTGAGCTCGCTTACGGGCCAGCTTACGAGCCCGGCGAATGGCTTCTGCCTTTTCGCGAACGCGCTTCTCAGATGGCTTTTCATAATGCTTCCGCGATTTCATTTCGCGTAGGACACCTTCGTTCTGAAGTTTCTTCTTCAGAGCGCGGAGCGCCTGATCAACATTATTTTGACGAACGTAAATCTCGATCATTTAAATCAACTACTTTCTGGTCTGGTTAACAATAAAGGCCCCGGAGGGCCCAATGATTGCGCGGCTTGTAGGCCCGGATTCTTAAAAGGGCAAGGGAAAAGACGTCAAAAATCCGGATTTTAGTGCTTTATGTGCCCCAAATACCACAGATTACAGGCATTCATATAAAGCTTCAATGATCCGGACAGGTCTTGGGTCGCCCATAAGAGAGTTATCTTGCCGCGTCATTGCATAGCTAAATGTGATGCCGGCATCCGGATCGGCCATAACGCAGGATCCGCCCCATCCGCTGTGGCCGACCGTATTTGGGTTCGGACCATAAGAGAAATTGGGATAATTCAGCATGACGCCCGCCGCGATGTTGAGTTCAAACGGCAGAACCTGATCCTGACCCGAAATGCGTACTTTTCGAACCTTTTCGACCATATCTTCCGATAAGATTTGCTCGCCCTCTAATCGGCCGTCGATGAAAACCTGCATGAGGCGCGCCAGCCCTTCTGTGGTGGCCTGGCAATTTGACCCGGCCAGTTGCGCCGCGCGCCAAATTTCAACGCCTTTTGCCCCCGGGGACGACCATTTTTCCAAAAAGGCTGCTTTGGTCGCCGGGGTTATATTTCCCAGATCCGCCAATCGCCTGGGTTTTTGCATATAAGTGCAGCTGTGATGTTCAGTCTCCGGTAAGCCGAGCCAAACATCCAAATTATGGGGATCGCATAAATCTTGTTTTAGAATTTCGCCCAAATGCCGGCCATATTCATCGGTGCGCCGCGCAATTTCGCCGGCGAAAAAACCATAGGTGACGGGGGAGTAACCACTGGCGCTCCCGGGCTCAAAGATAGGGGCTTGTTCTTCCAGTTCCCGGATTGTTTTGTCCCAATCATACCAATCGTCAGCGCTCCAATTGGGATTTGTGACGCCCGATAAGCCGGTCTGGTGAGACATTGCTTGACTGATGGTCAAATCGCCTTTGCCTTTGGCCGAAAATTCCGGCCAAACAGATGACACAAGCTGTTCATACCCCAATTTATCCTGCTCGGCTAAATGGGCAATGACGATGGCTGCGGCGGCTTTTCCGGATGAATAGACTGAAAACAAATGATCTTCATTTATCGGTACTTCGCCGGCTTTGTCGGCCCAGCCGCCAAACATATGGGCGATGATTTCGCCGTCTCTCATGGCGCAAACAGAGGCGCCGTGTTCCAATCCGTCTGCAAAGTTTTGTTTGAAAACGTCGACGACCGGCGCGAATTCGCTGTCCGCCTTTATTGTATACGGATAGGTCATGCGACCCGCTCCATTTCAAGAAGGGTTGAGGTTTCCAATAATTTTCGATTTTCTGTCAACGGAAGCTCTTTTGCACCGGTCTCGTGGGCGGACTTCATGATTTGAAAAATGGAAGAGACAGCTTTTTGCGCGGCTTCTTCTTCGTCATCGCCCAAGAGCAGACGCGCCAGTAATGTCCCTGCCAAGGCGTCACCGCCGCCATTGGGAACGGAATCAAACACCTCATGTCCGAAATATGTC
>CALJNJ010000159.1 GCA_937981945.1 uncultured Caulobacterales bacterium
AAATGTTGTCCCACATATGAAAGCAGGCGGCGGTGGATCCATTGTAAATATCAGTTCGGTCGACGGTCTTCGCGGTTGTAACGGATTAACTGTTTACACGGCGTCGAAATGGGCGCTTCGCGGGGTCAGTAAAGGATTGGCCTACGAATTGGGCGGTCACAAAATCCGCGTAAACTCCGTTCATCCGGGCGGTGTAGATACGCCTATGGGTAATTCTGCCGGACGCCCCAAAGAAGAGGTGAACCAAATTTTCCGCCGGGTACCTCTGCAGCGTATTGGCGACCCTGAAGAAGTAGCGCGCGCGTCTCTGTTTTTAGCCAGCGATGCGGCGAGCTATATTACCGGGGCCGAGCTGGCTGTTGATGGCGGCTGGACGGCAGGCACTTATATTCCAATGCTCCCGGGCGCGCCTGAAGGTCTGCCGCTTTAGTTTAAATTCGGGGAGGATTTATGGAAGACGGCAAACCCAGTCAGACAGCACTAATGGTCGCCATGTTGCGGGCGCGGCACTATCTGGATGAACCTGAACCCAAAATCCTGCGCGACAGCCTCGCGAAAATATTGGGCGGTGCCGAAACAGACCAAGATGTAAGCGCTTATCTAGGGCGAATTCATCAAGCTTTTTCTGCACTGAGTGACAGTGACACGGCCACAAAATTTGTGCAGCAATTAGAGCATTCCGTCTGTATTCGCGCCAGATTAGTTGAAGAAGAATTGGCGGCCGGTAAAATGGCCGGTGTTACGCAGCACGTAATTCTGGGGGCGGGTCTGGATTCAACAGCCTATCGCGCAACAGATTTGGTTGACGGGATAAAAGTATTTGAAGTGGATCATCCGGCGTCACAAAAATGGAAACGGGAGAACCTGACGGCTGCCGGGGTAGAAATCCCCGGAAACCTGTCCTTCGTGCCGTTTGATTTCGAAAACACGACCTTGGCAGAAGCTCTGGACGCAGGCGGTGTTTCAAAAGCCGAAAAGACCGTATTTTCGTGGCTCGGCGTTCAAATGTATCTGACGGATGAGGCCGTTAAAGCGACACTGGGGGTCTTGGGTGGTTTTGCGCCCTGCAGTTCGCTTATAATGGATTTCATCATGCCTGATTACGATACGGCGACCGCTTCAGAAGAAAATTCCGTAGAGGATCTCAGAAAAATTGTATCCGGTATGAGTGAGCCTTTTCTCAGTCAATATTCCGTCCCTGAACTATCAGATCGATTTCTGCAGGCCGGGTTTTCCGCCTGTGAATTCCCGACGGTTGGTGATTTCGCAGAACGATATTTGAACGGGGATACAAGCCGCCTTCAAATGAATCCTTTGGCCAATTATTTGGCCGTTGCGCGTGTCTAGTGCCCTTGATCCCTTTGCGCCCGCCAAGCTGGGGCGGCTTGAGCTGAAAAACAGGATCATGAAGGCTGCCACGTTTGAAGGTATGACCCCAAACGGGGTCCCCGGGGAACGCCTTAGAAACTTCCACATGGGCATAGCCGAAGGAGGTGTCGGGCTCACAACAATTTCATACTGCACGACCGAAGCTGACGGGAGAATTATGGATTCGATGATGTGGCTTCACGAAGGCATTGAAGACGAGCTCGGATCTTTGATCGAAGAGATCAAAACCACCGGCGTCAAAGTCTCGGGACAGGTCACCCATTGCGGGCATTTTTCGCAAAACAAAAACTTGCAACGAGATCAACCGCCTAAAGGTCCCTCCAAAATGTTTGTGGGTATCGGATTGACGGTCGGAAGGCCGGTAGCGCAGGCTATGGACAAGGGCGATATCAAGCATCTTATCGATACTTACGGCGAAGCAGCCGCGTTTATGAAACGAGTCGGGTTTGACGCCATGGAAATCCATTTTGGTCATGGCTATGGTCTGTCACAATTTATCAGCCCTAAAACCAATAAGCGAACCGACGAATATGGCGGCAGCCACGAAAAGCGAATGCGTCTGCCGCTTGAATGTCTTGCCGCCGCCCGTAAGGCCGTGGGTCCTGACTTTCCAATTCTGGGCAAAATTTCCATGACCGATGCCGTCAAAGGCGGCATTACTTATGATCAGGGAATTGAGGTCGCTAAATCTTTGGACGCCGCCGGAATTGACGGTCTTATCCCAAGCGCCGGCACCTCCAGCTACAATTCCATGTATTTGTTTCGCGGGCAATCTATCGCCAAAGGCATGGCAGCTATGGCGACAGGCAGTGGCGCCAAGCTTTTGTATAAACTTATGGGGCCTTTGATGTGGAAGACCTATCCGTATGAACCGACCTTTTTTCTGGACGCTTCAAAACGGATAAAAGCATCCGTTAGTTGTCCTGTAATCTATGTAGGCGGCGTATCAACGCGCGCTGATATAGACCGCGTTTTTGAAGCCGGATTTGACTTCGTTCAGGTTGGAAGGCCTTTGCTCAAAGATCCAAAATTTGTCAAAAACGCCCAAAAATATTCTGACTATGACAGTGGATGCACGCATTGTAATTTCTGTGTCCCGCTTATTCAGCATCCGGATGGTATCCGCTGCGTCCTTAATGACAAAACGGAAAAGGCTTATGAAACTGCCCAATAACCCTGTAATGCATCGCCGGGGGGAGGGTCTGGCCATCTTCCTGGCCGGACTGGCCTTATACCATTTAGGTGGTCACAGCTGGCTGTTTTTCCTGCCGGACGCGGGGGCTGTGGGATATCTCAAAAGTGCACGGCTTG
>CALJNJ010000160.1 GCA_937981945.1 uncultured Caulobacterales bacterium
CCGCAAAAAGTTGAGACCAAAAGAGTCGCAACGCTTTTACAAAAAACCCTGCCCGAGCGCATTACGGAATCAAGAGACCGCGCCCTTGGCCTGGCCGCCGCGGATGAAGTGAAAGAGCGTATCCGGACCATCACGGCTTTGGCCGAAGTTGCCGTCGCCGATGAAGACCCCGGCACGGCGCAGGAATATTTGAAAGAATTGGATTTCATGGCCAAGGATTTGGCCCAAGCCTATGACGTGCGCATTGTCTCGCGCGCCGGTGAATATAGCGGCGTGTTTCGGATCAATGAAGACGGCGGACAACAAGTGCGTAATCACTATCTGATCGTCGAAGCCATTCTGCCCACCGGTAAACGGGCAGAGGTCATGATCAATAGTGAAGAAGACCAAAAACAAGAGCGGACCAAGATTTGGGGCGTGCGCGTCCCGGAGCAAGTGTTCAACCGCGTCGCCGCCGATAAAAAGGATGACCAAATCATCCAAAACGCTATCATCGGCCAAAAGAAAATGGGTTATCTGGATCCGGAGTTCACAGTTGAAACCGGCGGCGGATATATTTTGGATTGGTAATGAAGAGCGGTCTCCAAACACTCCATGAAATTGATACGGCCATTGCCAAGGCCCGTAAAACCGTGCGCCAAGCGTCTGACTTACCGCGCAGAAGCTCTGAAGCATTGGCAGATATCAGACGCCGGCAAACCAGCGCCTATGATCAGATTGCCAATGAACGGCTCGGCCTGATTGTCAAAGGCGACGGCGGCGATTTGGGATATGTTGACCGTCAGGCAGAAAAGCTCTTATCGGAACATGCCGATGTCCAATCAAAAGCGGCGCTCAAAGTTGATCAGGCCGTAACCGAAGTTGAAAAGCTGGAAAGCGCCCGCCGCAAAACTGAAAAAGAAGTTCAGACAGCCGTTGATGCCTATGACAAAGCGGCCGCTAAAGCTGAAAAAGACATCTTGACGGATCCCCTATATATGAGCGCTCTGGACCGCGTCGAGACAGCGGAAAGCACGGTCATTCGGGCCGGCGAGAAACTTGAGCTGGCCCGCGCTGATGAAAAGGAAAAAGGTACGCCATACCGCCAGGATCCGTTTTTTAGCTATTTGCAAAAACGCGGCTATGGCACGAAAAGTCCAAAGGGCTGGTTTTTGACCCGCTGGCTGGATGGCTGGGTCGCCTCGGTTTCAGGATATAAAAAATCCGCGGAAAACTACCGCCGTCTGCAAGCCATTCCGAAACGGCTGGAAAATCATGTCAACGGTTTGGAAACGGACGTCATTGAAGCCCGGGAAAACCTTGAAAAATTGGAAGACGAAATCCTCGAGGCTAAAGGCGTCACAGCGCTTTATGAGAAATCGCTGAGCGTGCAGGCGAAGCTCGATAAAATCGATGAAGATATCGCCGGGGCCGAACGGGAATATGCGGCGCTCCGCGATTTCCACCACAGGCTGACATCAGGCGAAGACGGGCCTTACCGGGAAGCCGTCAATATTTTGTCAGAAGCCCTGACCCGTTTCAAATTCAGCGATCTGAGGCGACTGGCCTCGCAGACCACCGGCCGCACGGATGATAATGCCATTGAAGAGATTATCGATCTGCACCGCGCCGCTGATGAAATTGACGATGAACAAAAAGAAGCCCGCCGCGTTGTCCGCAAATATGAAAAGACCTTGCGCGAGCTTGAAGACATCAGACGCCGGTTTAAGTCCCGGCGTTATGACGCCCCCTCTTCCGTATTTTCAGGAGACTTGGTGAGCGCTTTGCTGATCCAGGTCTTAGCCGGCGCTCTTGACGGGGACAGTTTATGGCGCCGCATTGAACGTGCCCAGCGCACAATCAGACGTTATTCCGACAGTGATTTCGGCGGCGTCGATTGGACCGAAGGTCTGAGATTGCCGCGCTCCACCGGGTCACGGCGCAGAAGCCCGCGGATCCGTACATCCATTCCGCGTATGCCGCGCACAAGTCTGCCGCGCACGCCGCGGATCCCACGTTCATCCGGCGGACGCTCAGGCGGGTTCAGAACCGGCGGCGGATTTTAGATTAAGGCAGCTGCTCAGGGGTTTGCAGCGTCTTCAAATTGGCACTGGCTTTGGCGTGAAAAACCGGGCTGATTTCAATGGCTTTTTGGAACAAAAGACCGGCTAATCCGCGGCGGTCTCTCTGCATGGCCACATAGCCGGCATCATTGAGAATATCAGACGCCCGATTGTCTTCAATATCTTCGAGAGCGCGGATTAAATCGCCTGACAAAATTTGGCTCATACGGCGATTATTATCATAGAGATCCGTACGCGGGCTGAGATCTACGGCTTGCTCGAATTTCGGAAGTGCTTCGTCAAATCGGCCCTGAAGCAAAAGGGACATTCCCATATTATTGATGGTGCCGGAGCGGCCTTTGCCTGTTTCCAAAGCGGTCACATAGCAGGACAGCGCCTCCATCCATTCGCCTTTTTTGTCGTGCAAATGCCCTTTGGCGTTCCAAAGCCTCGGGTCATCAGGATCGATCATCATACCGTCATGGAGTGCGGTTTCCGGATTGTCATATTGATCGGAAAAAATTCCGGCCAGGATCTTCCCGATCTCAACCTGATCTTTTTGATCTTCCGGCCAATCAAACTTGTCAGAGCCGAAAATAGCATTGGCATTTTCATATTGCCCGAGCGCTAAAAATGTTTGTCCTGCGCCGAGCCCTGCCCGAACGGAATTCGGATCATAAGCCAAAAGCTTACTGTACTCGGTCAAGGCCTCTGTATAGCTCTCCGATTTGAAATAGAGATCGCCCATATTGGCAACACTTTCCGCGTCAAACGGATCGGATTTTATCTGTGTTACCGGCTTAATCTCGACAGGCGTGACTTCGACTTTTGGCGTCGTCGCACAGGCTGTCAGCAAAAGCAGCGGGAGTATGAACCGGGCTTTTTTCAGGGTCACAGCAAACCCCCTGCGATGCGAATACCGGTTGGACTTAGGAGCATTCCCATAATGGACGGAAAGATAAACAAGATCAGCGGACCGGTCAGCTTAGCCGGTAGAGCCATAGCCTTTTCCTCAGCCCGCATCATGCGCTTATTGCGCATCTCATCGGAAAATGTCCGCAAGGATTTACCAAGGCTGGATCCCATTTTCTCCGCTTGATGCAGCATGACCGATAAAGATCTGGCTTCGTCCAAATTGACCCGCTCGGCGAAGTTCATCATGCCGGTATGACGATCCCGGCCGGCCCGCAATTCCATATTTAACAGATCAAGATTAATCTTGAGCGCCGGATAGCGTCCGCCGATTTCATCGGCCACGCGCAATAAAGCGGCGTTCATGCCAAGACCTGCTTCCAAACTGGCAACGGTCAAATCCATCATGTCCGGAAATCCGTTTCGGATTTGATTCATGCGCCGATTTTCAAGATGGCGAATGAATAATGGCGGTCCCATAAGCCCGAAAAAGATCAGCGCACAGCTGGTGATAATCGCGCTCTTATGTTCCATATCGGGCATAAGGAATGCCCAGCTCAATAAAAAGACCAGCTGCGGTACAATCAAAAATAAAATCCGGACCGCGTAGTAATATTTCACAGAGGAGGTTCCGTAAAAACCGGCGCGTGCCAATGCGGCGCGGATTTTGGATACTTCGGCCTCATCCGGCATGGTCAAATGATTGGCAAAGCTGTCAAAGGCCTGATTGTGTCGCAAAATGGATTCTTTGGACTCCCCTTCCCAGCGTCCTTCCAGACGTTGCTTAATCTTGCGGGTGTCGTCCATGGCTTCTTTGAGCGCCAAAACGATCAGCGCGGCAGCTATGGCGATAAACACCACAGAGACCAAAATAATGACGTTATTTGTTGTCAGCGCGATCATGGTTACATCTTGAAGTTAATCATCTTGCGCATGATTAAATTCCCTATCGCCATCCAGGTCACAATACCCCACAAACCATAGGTCACGGCCGGATGACCTTGGACGTCGCCGTAAAAATCAGGCGCCATGGTCATTAAGACCACAAACAATATGGCAGGCGCCGCGTTCAGAATGATAGCGGACATACGGCCTTCGGACGATGCGGCTCTGACTTTCAGGCGCAGACGTTGACGGGACCGTATGGTGGCCGCATTGGCTTCCAGAAGCTCGGCAAGGTTACCGCCGGTTTTTTCCTGCAACCGGATCATAGCCGCAAAGAGATCAAAATCTTCCTGACCGATACGGTCGGCCATTCTTTGGATGGTTCCGCTGACCGTTCCGCCAAATCCGACTTCATCGCTGGCGACGGCAAATTCCGATCCGAGCGGATCCTGCATTTCATCGCCGACCAATTTCAAGGCCACGGATACAGGATGACCGGCTTTGAGCGAGCGAATAATAACATCCAGCGCGTCCGGTAATTGCGCCGCGGCTTTTTTGCGGCGGCGTTTCACGATATGATTGATAATCAGGATCGGAAGAACCAAACCTGCCACAGCGCCGATCAGCGCATAGAGAACACCGGCCTTGAAAAAATAGCCGGCAAAAGCGGCCACAATCGCGGCGCCGAACATGATGCCGTAAACCGTGTAATTCCGAAGCGGCAATCCGGATTGCATGACCATTTTACCAATGGCGTAATTGAGAGATTTAATATGCCCGTCTTTGCTGAGGCCTCTGTCGCGGCGCATACTGGCCAGTAAGACTTCCGCCGAATCCGCTTTTTCTTTTTTCTTGGCGTGCACATTTGTGTGGTTGCGGCGACGATGAGCTTCCAGTCCCGCGCCCACAGCCGCATTGAGCGCCAAAAAGGCACAGCAAAACACCAAGAAGTAAAGTGTTATGGCTTGGGCGGCGCTGCTCATTAGCCGGCTCGCTCTTCGATTGTGCCCTCATAAATTTTGCCGGTCGGCAAGACCTTCGGCTCAAACAAGCCTTCGGGCACATTGATGTTTTTCGTGATGATTTCATGCAGGCAATGAGGCCGTATGCCGGTGGCGCGAAACTCGCCGATCACTTCATGCTCGGGGCCTGTTCCCGTGCGGGTATAATTGAAAATTTCCTGCATTTGGATCACGGGGCCTTCCATGCCTGTGATCTCTGCGACAGACGTAATTTTACGCTGTCCGTCGGACAGTCTTTGTGCCTGAACGATGATACCGACCGCGCTGGCAATCTGACCGGCAATGGCTTCGGGCGAAATTTTCATGTCGCCCATGGCGACCATTTGCTCAAGGCGGGTAATCGCATCGCGGGGCGTATTGGCGTGAAGGGTCGCCATGGAGCCTTCGTGACCGGTGTTCATGGCCTGGAGCATATCAAAGGCTTCTTCGCCCCGAACCTCCCCCAGAATGACCCGGTCAGGTCGCATACGCAGAGCATTTTTCACCAATTCTCTTTGGCGAATTTCGCCTTTGCCTTCCACATTGGGCGGGCGGGTTTCCATGCGGGCTACGTGGGGTTGTTGAAGCTGAAGTTCGGCCGCGTCTTCAATGGTGATCAGACGCTCTTTGTAACTGATGGATTGGGACATGGCGTTGAGCAATGTGGTTTTACCTGAGCCCGTACCGCCCGAAATCAGAATAGTAACTTTAGCTTTGCAGGCGGCCCAAAGAAATTGAGCAACACCGTCGGGCATCGCGCCGAACTCCACCAGCTTGTCCAGAGTAAAAGGCTTTTTCGAGAACTTACGAATGGAGACCAACGGGCCGTCCACGGCGATGGGCGCGACCGCCACGTTGACACGGCTGCCGTCCGGCAGGCGCGCATCCGTCATGGGCTGGCTTTCATCGACCCGGCGTCCGACCGTTGCCACGATCCGGTTGATAATCCGCAGCAAATGTTTTTCATCGGCAAAACGCACGCCGCTGAGCTCAAGCTCCCCGCCGCGTTCGATATAGACCTGTTCGTGAGTGTTGATCAAAATATCCGAAACCGAGTCATCATTCAGCAGAATCTCAAGAGGACCCAGACCGACCATTTCGTCAATAATGCCGTTGACCAAATTGTCGAAATTTTCGCGGGTCAGTTTCAGACCTTCTTTATTGGCCAGGTCTCTGACCACCAATGTCACGCGTTTCTTACGTTCTTTCTCGTCCAGACCTTCAAGCTGGCTCAGATCAATCTCGTCCAGTAATTTACCGTGCAGCAGGATTTGGGTTTCAAGAGATTTGGAGATTTCAGCCCGTGACGCCGGCGCCGGTGCGCGGCGCTCAGACTTAACCTCAGGCGCAGCCGGCTTAGCTTCTTTTATCAAGGCTTGCGGCCCGTCTTCAGGCGCAACGGCTTCTTTGGTCTCTGCGACGTAGCGCGGGGTATCTTTATTTATGATTTTTGAAAAGCGTCCCATTGCCTATCCTTACAAAATTATCCTGAAATTCCCGTTTATAAAGACGGCTAATAAAAGGTTGATGTTTCTCCGGCCCTTTGTGTCCGGTCGGCCATTATTTCGCTCTGCCATTGGTCAGTGAAGCTGTTAACGTCGCGCACAAATCTGGATTCTTTATAAGAATGTT
>CALJNJ010000161.1 GCA_937981945.1 uncultured Caulobacterales bacterium
GTACCTGCAACCAGCATTCGCGCGCCGAAACCAAATGATGTTGCCATATGCTGGAAATAGGTTTCGCCGACGGAATTGGGGTGCTCTTTAAAGGCTTTCACGGTTGTCTCCAAAATAGATTTGTTCGAACTCTACAAAATAATTCTAGTGACCTTATCCCAAATTGACCCCAAAATTTTAACTTGATTAGCAAAATTATTGTATATATCAAACTTTTATGGAATATGATGATATAGATCGCAATATTATTAGATTATTGCAAAGCAATGCAACATTGCCGATTCAGACCATCGCCGATCAAGTCGGGCTAACCTCCAACCCTTGCTGGCGCCGAATTAAACGTCTCGAGAGCGATGGTGTTATTTTAGCCCGGGTTGCCAAGATAGATCCGTCTAAGCTGGGATTGGGAATGACGGCGTTTGTTCGCATTCATACCGAGAAGCACACAAAAGACTGGCTCGAATCATTTGCCAAAGCGGTTCGCATAATCCCGGAAATTGTTGAATGTCACCGCATGACAGGCGACGTGGATTACTTTTTAAAAGTGATTGTCCGCGATCTCAGCCATTATGATCGCGTTTATCAGCGCCTTTTGCACCTGGTCCCCGACTTATCCGACGTCTCGTCGTCGTTTTCCATGGAAATATTGAAAGGGGATGACGGGATCGACCCGTTTTCAGCCCTATAAATCGGAAATGGTGCGGGCGGCCGGACTTGAACCGGCACTTCCTTACGGAAACAAGATTTTAAGTCTTGCGTGTCTACCAATTCCACCACGCCCGCGACAGAATTTGAAGCGGTTGTCTAGACTCAGTCGCCGCCCGGGACAAGTGAAAAACCGAGAAGTTCACCAGATATTTACGTCAATTGTTTTGGATTCGTTCATTACGATTTATAACTGAAATTTCAAAGATCTTTTGTAAATACTCCCAAGTAGTTAGTGGGGACTAGCAAAATGTCAGCCGTGAGCAAAATAGCGAAATCGTTTTATAAAAATGAAGACGGACAATTTGCGGTCTGGACCGCGCTGCTCGTGCTACCCATGTCCATGGGACTGACAGTCGTTTTAGACCTTCACGGCCTTGAAAACCGCAGAACGGAGCTTAAAGGCGCGCTGGACAGCGCAGCCTTGGCAGCGGTCACCGATCAAACCTTGTCGGCAGGCGAACGAAAGCAATATGCCAAAGAACGGTTTTGGAATAATATAGCGGATCCTGCCGGGATTGAACTGGATGTGCTCCAATCCGACAATCATAAAGTTGTCCTAAAAGGCACTCTGAAAAAACCAACTATTATGGCGGGTATTGCCGGCAAAAAAACGCTGGATATTACAGAGGAAAGCGAGAGCCAACTGACAAAGGGCGCAACGGTTTGCATGCTTGCCCTGGACGAAGATTCTCCGCGATCATTTGAAGTGACGGAAGGCGCCGTTTTAGATGCCTCCACATGCGGCATTCAGGTTAATTCAATGCATGAGACAGCTTCCGTTGTTGACCAAGGCGGCAAAGCGACCGCAAAAAGTTTTTGCATCGCCGGCGGTGCTCAGGGGGATCATTTTCCTTACGCCAACACTCAATGCTCCCTGCTCCACAATCCCTATGAAAATGTAGCGATCCCGGAGCCGGGACCATGCATTGATCAAAATGAGCTCAATCTGCTGATTAGCGATTGGCGCTCAGGAAGAAATTCCGTGGAAGAGCATGAAGTACTGGAATATCAACGCTGGGCTGACGCTGAAGCGGCCGGCCAAATTTGGTATCCGACATTTTATGAGAAAAACCATTTAAAACCCGGCAATTACTGCCAAGGCTTGATGCTGGAAGGCAAAGAATTTATTTTGGACCCGGGTGTCTATCATATTACCGGCGGTTCACTTTTATTCGGACTGGGAACAGAGCTAATCGGTGAGAACGTGACATTCGTTATGCACGGTCAAACAGATATCGAGATCAGAGACGGGTCCATTCTTAATATTAAAGCGCCAACCTCCGGGCCGATGACCGGTTTGGTTCTGGCGCAGGAAATGGCAGATAAACCTATGCAAAGCGGTTTGTATCCCGATGTAAAATCAACCATTACAGAAGGCGCTATGCTCAACCTATTGGGGACCGTTTATCTCCCGTCTCACAAGATTGAATTTTTGGGTGGTAGCCTATCTGAAACCAGAGCGCCTGCCACGTCATTTATTGCCAATCATATCAGCATTAGAGACGGTGCCAGCATTGGTGTTGCCGTTGATCATGTGTCCGCAGACATTACACCAATTGTGCCGCGTTCAGATGAAGGTGCGAGACTGGTCAGATAACCGGACCGACTACGGGCTCATCATCTGAGCCGCCAAGCGCCAGATAAAGAGCGATACGGGCGTCAATTCGCTGCCGTTCAATTGTCAAAAGCGTACGTTCGGCCTGCAGGCTGCGCTGTTTGAACGTAATCACATCAATCAAATCAAGCGTTCCTTCTTTGTATTGGATTTCGGCCAATCGGAGCGTCTCCCTGGCAGCTTGTGCTGTTTTTCGGCCTGTTTCATAGCGCTGATCAATTAAGTTAAGCTCATTGAGGCGTCCTTCTACATCGGCAAAGGCGTTCAGGACCGTTTGACCGTAATCCTTCAAGGCAATATCCCGATCTGCCTGCGCAGCCTCTATACGGCTGTCGGCCAGACCGCCGTCAAACAATGTATCGGCGAGCCCTGCCCCCAGAGATAAAGCCATATCTGTGGGATCCAAAAAATTGAAAATGTCGCCAACGGATGACGACAGATCAGATGACAGTGAAACTGTGGGCCATCGTCCCTTTTGCGCCACATCTTCTCTGGCGAAAGCTGAGCGAATACCAAATTCTGCCTGCACGATATCAGCGCGCCGGCGCAATATGTCCGCCGGGCGACCTGCGGCGATGATTTGCGCGATCGCCGGAAACGTGGTCGGGATATCCATATTCCCGTCCGGATAACGGCCCAGCAGAACCTGCAAAGCCTGAACCGAGGAAATCTCAGTGGCCAAAGCTACCCGCAAACTGTCTTCGGCCAAAAACACATCAGATTCAGCCAGAACGAGTTCCCGTTTTGAAACCGTTCCCAGATCAAATCTCTTTTTAACGATCCCATAAGTCGATTCCCGGTCGGCTAAGGTCTCTCTTGCTAAGGCCGTTTGGCGATTGGCCTCAATGGCGAAAACATAATTGCGAGCGACCTGCGCGATTAAAGCTTGCCGTGCATTGCGATAAAGCTCTGAGACCGCGAGTTTATCAAACTTTGTGGCTCTGATCGTGTCGCCGTTACGGCCCCAAATATCGGCTTCCCAGCCGGCAACCAACCGCCCGCCATAAAAATCTACGGGACTGAACCCCTTCAAAGAAGAGGACGCCGAAGGCGACGCTGAGACCGACAAGGACGGCAATAAAACGGACCGGGCCTGATTTAAAAGCGCATCAGCGCGCTCGACTGACCGGGCCGCGCTGATCTGAGACGGATTGTTTCGCAGCGCCTCTTCGAACAAAGACGAAAAGCGCGCATCCTGAATAACGGCCTCCCATTCGCTGAGCACGGCGCTGTCATCGCCGGTTTTCATAGCCCAGCTGTCAGGCGCATTATAAAGGGCTGCCTCATCTTTGATCGATTGATCAATAAAGGCCTGCGAGATGGTCGAACATGCGGACATACATAAGGCGCCGCTGATGACCACTGCTTTTAACGCTATTCTCACACTTTGCTCGCTTTTTATTTGTATTGAATTTCACTATATGTCATAATACATAGATAATATATGACACTTTTTCAACATTTAATTTAATTTTTATTGAAGACGGAAACATGCTGAAACTTATTGAACCTGAGCCTGAGCTACTCAAATGCCTGCAGCCCAGATTGGATGAACTCGGCCAAAACTATGAAGTTTTGGGCCTGGAGGACTTTTTTAGGCGCAGAGAAATTGTTTATGGCACCCCTACCCAAAGTGAGAAAACAGACCCTGACAAGTATTGGCTCGGCGTTTCTGCCTCGGATCTGTACAAATATGAATTACTGTCTCTCAGCGATATGGATAATCAATCCATTTGGATAAATGAACCGCTGCGGGCTTGGCGCATTCAGCATTACGGTTATCAGCTTCGATTGGCGGATTTGGCGGGATTTCGAATTCCCCGAACCATTATCACCGGCAATCAAACTGCGGCCGAGGAATTTGTGGATGACGAAAGTCTCGAATTTCTGTCCGATCATTCGGCGCATCCGGGCAGTCGGCAATTGCACATTTACAGAGAGGCCTTCAATGAGGCGCGTTTAATAAGGCTTTATATTTTCGGGGAGGATTGCCGAGCACTGGATTTGGGCCTCATCAAAGACTTTGGCGAGTACGCCGAACAGGCATCCGTGACGAGCATCGATGCACCTACCTTAAAATCAGTGAAAAAATTCATGAGACTTTGTCGACTGGAATTCGGAATTATTGATTT
>CALJNJ010000162.1 GCA_937981945.1 uncultured Caulobacterales bacterium
GCACAGGAAGCTGAAATCCCTGGGCGTGAACGGCACGAAAAAAGGGGATGAACTGACGTCATGAAGGTCATTATCTGCGGGGGCGGCCGTGTCGGTTACGGCATTGCTTCGCGGCTTTCCCGCGAGCAAAACACAGTTACCGTTGTCGATTTGTCGGCTGACCTCATTCGTCAGGTCACCACGGAACTCGATGTGCGCGGCATTGTCGGGCACGGGGCTTATCCTGACGTTTTAAAACAAGCCGGCATTGAATCGGCTGATATGCTGATTGCCGTCACTTATTCCGACGAAGTGAATATGATGGCCTGTCAAGTCGCGCACTCCTTGTTCAATGTTCCGACCAAGGTCGCTCGGGTTCGGGCGCAATCTTATCTTGAGAGCGAATGGAACGATTTGTTCAGCCGCGAACATATGCCGATCGATATTATTATTTCGCCCGAAGTGGAAATCGGCAAATCAGTTCTGCGGCGTCTTAATACGCCGGGCGCATTTGAGGTCGTCCCCTTTGCAGATAATGCCGTCAAACTATTGGGCGTTCATATCGAAGAAGATTGTCCAATCATTGCCACGCCGATCAGACAAATCCCGGATTTATTTCCGGAACTGCAAGCGACAATAGTTGGTGTTCGGAGAGAGGGACAAATATTCGTGCCCATGCCCGATGACCCGCTCTATGTCGGGGATGATGCGTTTTTCATCGTGCGTTCGGAGCATGGCTCACGTTTGATGGAAATTGTCGGGACGGGCGAAGATCGCGCCCGTCACATTGTGATTATCGGCGGCGGCAATGTAGGCGCCTATGTGGCCAAAGAATTGGAAGCCGTGAAAGGCATTCGTTGCCGAGTCATTGAATATGATAAAAAACGCGCTGAGCAAGCGGCTGAAATGCTAAAGCGAACGGTCGTTCTGAACGGCGACGCGATGAACGCTGAGATTCAACAAGAGGCCGGTGTTCAAGACGCCGAATTAGTCCTGTGCCTGACAAATGATGATAAAACAAATATTCTGGCAGGCGTTTTGGCGAAGAAAATCGGGGCAGGACAAACTGTCAGCTTGGTCAATGAGGTCTCTATGCAGGCATTAATCACCGAACTGCCCATTGATAAGTTTATCGATCCGCGTGCTGCGACCGTTTCGTCTATTCTGCGTCATGTTCGCCGCGGCCGTATTCTGGATGTTTACACGCTGTCCGACGGTCAGGCCGAAGTGGTCGAGGGCGAAGTTTTGGACACGTCTTTATTCGCCGGCAAAAAATATGAAGAAATCAAACTTGAAGGCATGGCGATCGGCGCCATCATTCAGGACGGAGTTCCGGCGCCGCTGGACAATAATCTGGTCGTCAAAAAGGGCGACAGAGTTGTCATGATGGCCGAGCGATCTGCATTCAAACAAGTTGAGCAGATTTTCCGGGTCAGCACCGACTTCTTCTGATCGGGCAAAAGAGTGGCTTTTAACCGAATTATATTATGGCTGGGTTACAGTCTCATTACGCTTGGCGTTCTGATGTTGGTCACGGCCATAAGCGGTTTATTCTTCGGCGAGATCACCCATTCAATTTTATTTGCCGGGACTACAGTTGCCTCCGGATTGGCAGGCGCCGTCCTTGTCGCTTCCACCATGAAATTACCGGCCAAAGAATCCTATACGGAAGCTTTGGCCTTTTTAATTTCGTTTTGGTTGATTGTGCCATTGGTCGTCGCAATTCCTTATGTCGCGGGCGGCTTTGTTGAGAATTTGCCTTTGGCTTATTTTGAAGCGGTGTCTGCCTTTACGACCACAGGCGCCAGTACGCTGGATCCTGATCAAATTCCCAAGACATTACATGTCTGGCGCAGCTTGGTCCAATGGGCGGGCGGTGTTGCCGTTGCGACCTTTGCGGTTGTGATATTAGCTGCGTTGAATTTGAAAGGGACAGGCGTTCATCGCTCGCTATTATTTACCTACAGACGCGGAGAATTGTTTTCAAAATTAGCCGGCGTCACCCGCGTCATCGCAGGTGTATATGCTACGATTTCTTTTGTTTGTTTTATTGCTCTGATTTTTGCCGGGACGCCGATATTTGAATCTCTGTGTCTGGCTTTGACTTCGGTCTCCACAGGCGGATTGGTCCCGCGCGGTGGCCCGCTGGACTTTTACGTCAGCGGAATTGGTGTGTTTGCGCTTTGTTTTTCATGCGTGCTCGGGGCGGCCAATGTGGCCGTCATTTGGGATTTTTTCAAAAACCACACGCTTAGGGATTTTCTCCGTCTTTTGGGTAATGTTGAGCACCGCACTTTGGTTTTTATAATCGGCGCACTAATTGTTATCGGGAGCGCCTATACGGACTTCCGACATCTCGGCACGGTTATTCCTGAGTCAATTTTCTTTGTGACGTCGACGGGATATGATCACCATGTGATCGGATTGGATATGGTGCCGCCGGTTCTTTTAATCGCCGTCGCCCTAATTGGCGGATCGGCTCTTTCTACAACGGGCGGTTTAAAGTTAATCCGCATATTGCTGTTATTCCGCCATTTGGAAACGGATATGGACCGGATGACCCATCCGTCCAGGGTTGTGCCTGTCACGTTTAAATCAAGAATTCTTCCCGACAGCGCTTTTCTGTCAATTTGGATGTATTTCTTTGGGTATACTTTGGTCTTCGCGGCAGGAATAATTTCTTTCGCTGCCGCAGGCATGGAGTTTCCCATGGCCGTAACATCAAGCGCCGCCGGAGTCGCCAATATGGGGCCTTTATTGGACGCGACCCTGCCAGAATACAGTTATGAGAGTTTTACGGGGCTGCAATTGTCCGTGATGACCGTTTTAATGCTGCTCGGCCGTATTGAAGTCTTGGCCGCATTTGCTGTTTTATCGCCCAGAATGTGGCGTTCATAATCTGTCTAACTAAAATCAGACATACATATTATTATCAATTGGGAAACACTTAGCCCTTGCATCCGGTTGAGACTACAATCTAAGACAAGAGCTAAGAACATATAACAACTGCAAAGTGGGGGTCACTAATGTCAGGCGAAAAAAAACAAAATCTTCAAGACGCCTTTTTAAATTCTGTCAGAAAATCCAAAACACCTCTGACAATTTTTCTCGTAAATGGTGTAAAATTACAGGGTGTTGTCACATGGTTTGACAATTTTTGCGTGTTGCTGCGCCGGGACGGACAGGTCCAATTGGTGTATAAGCATGCCATTTCGACCATTATGCCGTCTGCGCCCGTGCAACTTTTCGAAGCCGAGGAAAGCGAATAATTCGCGAAACTCGCCAAATAGGTGTCATCCTTGAATGATTAACCTGGAAACGCCGTCAGAGCGTGCAATTGTAATACATACGGCTGACCGAGGTCAGTCATATCAATCGGATTTCGAGTTGACCGAGGCCGTAGGCTTGGCTGAAGCGCTGGGCGCCGATGTGGTGCACAGCGAAACTGTTGTGCTCAGAGAAATTCGGGTCGCCAATTATCTTGGCGGCGGTAAAATTGACGAGATCGCTGATAAAATCAGATCAGAGAAGGCGACGCTTGTCATTCTCAATACGGCGCTTTCACCGATTCAGCAGCGAAATCTTGAAAAAACCTGGAAAGCGAAAGTCATTGATCGCACCGGATTGATCTTGGAAATCTTTGGATTACGCGCCGCAACGAAAGAAGGCCGGCTACAGGTTGAGCTGGCGCGACTTGCCTATGAGCGCTCCCGCCTTGTCCGAACCTGGACCCATTTGGAGCGTCAACGCGGTGGTCAAGGCTTTCTGGCGGGTCCAGGCGAAACTCAGATTGAATCTGATCGGCGAGTGCTCAGTGAGAAAATGACCAAGCTGAGACGAGCATTGGATGATGTCAGGCGAACCCGAGGTCTGCAGCGTCAAAAGCGCAAGCGGTCCGCAGAACGTGTAGTCGCTTTGGTCGGGTATACGAATGCAGGGAAGTCGACTTTGTTCAATCGACTGACGACCGGGGGCGTCCTGGCCAAAGACATGCTCTTTGCCACGCTGGATACCACACACCGAATTTTCACCCTGCCCAGCGGTAACGAAGCCGTCCTGTCCGATACAGTGGGTTTTATAGCGGACTTGCCGACCGATCTTATCACGGCCTTCAGAGCAACCCTCGAAGAGGTTAAAGAAGCTGATTTACTTTTACACGTTCGCGATATTTCCGACCCTTTGACCGAGAAGCGAAAAGAGGATGTTGAGACGGTCCTGTCGCAGATAGAAGCGGGGCCGGAATTCGGTCAGGATATGATAGAGGTTTGGAACAAGGCCGACCTCTTATCAGAAGAAAATATGGCAGCGCTTATTCA
>CALJNJ010000163.1 GCA_937981945.1 uncultured Caulobacterales bacterium
AAACACCATGTCAAAAACGTCTCTTTCCGGATTTCTGGAACAGATCTCCATTCCCGCCCGTAAGCGCGCCGGACAGCCTATGACGTTTACGCCCCACCGCATTAAGGTGGAAGTGCTCGCCGGGATTACGGTGGCATTGGCTTTGATCCCCGAGGCTGTGGCCTTTGCCTTTGTGGCAGGCGTGCATCCTTTGGTCGGGCTTTACGCGACCTTTATTGTGGGTTTGATCACGGCCTGTTTCGGCGGCCGGCCCGGTATGATTTCAGGCGCCACCGGCGCTTTGGCCGTTGTCATGGTGGCGCTTGTGGCCCGGCACGGTGTGGAATATTTATTCGCCACTGTGGTGTTGATGGGGATCCTTCAGATCCTCGCCGGTATCTTCAGGCTGGGGAAATTTATCAGACTTGTGCCCCATCCGGTCATGCTCGGCTTTGTCAACGGTCTGGCCATTATCATCGGCCTGGCCCAGCTCAAACAATTCGAAGTCCCGGGGAGCGCTGATCACGCCCCTGTCGCGGAGGCCGGCGGACATGGCCCGTCTATTTTTGCCGCCGAATATATTACGGGCGCGCCGCTGATGATTATGCTGGCCCTTGTGGGATTGACCATGTTGGTGATCTGGCTCTTGCCCCGTTTCACCAAGGCCATTCCGGCGCCTCTCGCGGGCATATTAGTCACCGTGGCCGTCGTGCTGGCTTTGGGTCTGGACGTGCAAACGGTCGGCGATATGTCGAGCATTAAAGGCGGCCTGCCCCAATTCTCCATTCCCGATGTCCCGCTCAGCCTCGAGACCTTTCAAATTGTTCTGCCCTTTGCGCTTATTCTGGCGGCGATTGGCCTGATTGAAAGTCTGCTCACGCTCAACCTTGTGGGTGAGCTGACCAATAAACGCGGCGGCGCCTCTCAGGAATGCGCGGCCCAAGGCGCGGCCAATGTGATCACCGGATTTTTCGGCGGCATGGGCGGCTGCGCCATGATCGGGCAAAGCATGATCAATGTGAAATCCGGCGCGCGCACCCGTCTCTCGGGGATTGTCGCGGCGCTCGCGCTTCTGGCCTTTATTCTCTTTGGCTCTCAGTGGATTGAGCAAATCCCGCTGGCGGCGCTTGTGGGCGTTATGTTCATGGTGGTGATCGGGACCTTTGCCTGGCAGTCTTTCCGGATCATGACCCGCGTGCCCAAGCTCGACGCCTTTGTGATCTTGCTGGTGACCGCCGTGACCGTGAAATATGATTTGGCCGTGGCCGTGATTGTCGGCGTTATCGTGTCGGCGTTGGCCTATGCCTGGAATAATGCCAGCCGCATTGACGCGGAAATTGACGACAGCGAAGACGGCGCCCGAGTTTACAAAATCGAAGGTCCGCTCTTCTTTGGCTCTACGGACGGTTTCTCTGAACTGTTCGATCCGGCCGGTGATCCGGACCGTGTGGTCGTTGACTTTATCCGCAGCCGCGTGGTCGACCAATCGGCCCTGCAGGCCATTGAAGACATGGCGCAAAAATATCTCGCCGAAGGCAAAGCGTTAGAGCTGCGCCATTTGTCCAAAGACTGCAAAACGCTTTTGACAAAATCAGGGCAGCTCGTGGTCGAAGGCGAGCGCGACCCGACCTACGGCGTCGCCGCGGATTATCAGGTCGTCACCGGCCGGTTCGGCGGCGGGCATTAGGACGGATCGTCTTTTTTGAGGTCCCGAATATAGGCGTCATAATCTGTGATTTTTTCCAGACGGCCGGTCAGAACCGTGCCCGTATTCTTTCGTAACACTTCTTCCAAAACCATGTGGACACAGACAGTTCCGCTATGTTGCGTTTCAACGCAGGGCAATCCGAAATCGACATTGCTCTGATCTTCCAAATCGATGGTCCAGGTCAGCCGGGGAGCAAATTGATAATGGTCTCTCCGAAATAAGAGACGCAAGCATCCAATACCGGGTTAGATTGTTTGTCCCGCAAAGATGCCAAGCTGTAATTTGCCAGAATGTAACGCTCTAAATGCCCCAATGATGCGGCGGAATAATCTTGGAATAAATTGCGATCTTCGGGGCTCAGGCCGCTCTTCCAACGCAGAATTCGCGATCCTACATTTCGTTTCCAAATATCGAAGGTCTCTTGCTTTTCGATCATATCCCTACGGATCAACAATGACCTCGACCGTGTCGGTGCCGCCGACACCGACGGTCGGAGATTCGATGTCAAAGATGATATTGTATGTGCCCACGGGCGTATCCTGGATACCGTTAAATGACAGTTCCGCCATATTGTTCCCGCTATTGGCCACGGCAAAAAACTCGCTGCCCGATCCTGAGATGGACACGCCCGATATCTGAAAATCGCCAGGATTATTAATGTTGACAAAGACGCGATCCGTGACCGCTTTGGAGATGGTCACGCTGTCCTCGACAATGCCGATATCCGGCGCGGTGAGGATAATATCAATACTATCCGTATTGGGATCGCCCTCTGCCGTATCAAAGGTCACGTTCACCGTATAATTTCCCGCAGGCGGATTGTTAAAGGTCAGCTGCATCAGATCTACAGTCTCAAATGAGGCTTCAAAAAACTCGCTTCCGGTGCCGTCTTCGACTGTGGCCGTATAAATCAGCCCGTCCGGATTGACCACGCTGAGCGCGGCGCCGGTATTAATGGTCGAAATTTCGCGGCTCGCGCTCAAAAATTCAAGCGCCGTAAACACGGCCGGCAAAGACCCGTCAGGTGCAATGGGCTTGTCTGCGGAAGCGGCGGAGACTTCGGTAAGGCGGGCGCTCAAAGCATCTTGCGCCGCGGTAAATGTGTTGCCCGCATTGCCGATTTGCAGGGCCACTTCTGTGGCATTTTCAAAAATATCTTCCAGGGAAATCATTTCTCTGTTGTCGGTGGATTCATTGGCGATCACATTATAGGAGGCGATCCGGCCTTCGAAGAAGGTGATGGCGTCAAAGGGCGATACGGCCTCAAGCGCCGAGCCTAATAATCCGCCGGCGAGCAGGCCGGCGTAAACGGCATTTTGATCCGCCGAGGTAATGGTCCGGGTTATATCTACAAACGGTATGGCGTAGAAATCTGAATCTTCCAGGGCAAATACATTAGCCGTATTGGTTCGCGTCGGGCCGTAATCTTGTGAAATAGCAATGGCTTCCCCGCCCGATTGCGCCTGTCTGATGAGCGCCAATCCCACCATGTCCAAAAATTGGTAATGGGTGAACATATTCACATTGACTTCAGTGGTTCCGATCGGCGGTGTGATCAAGGCCGCGAACAGGCTGCGCGGACGGTCATTGGGACCGGTCCCGTCGGCCGGGATGACAAAACTTGACCCAAAGGCCACGCCGCCTTCGCTTTCACAATTTGCCGCGTCGCAGACCATTTGCGCATTGGCAATCCGCGCGTCCAATACCAATAGATCGCTGAGCTGTGTGCCTTCCGGAATGGTGAGACTATAACTGCCGTCAGCGGCTGTAGTCGTCGTCACGATGGGGGTGCTGCCGTCGCCGTTCGCCGCGTCCAAAAGCCGTATTTCTGCGCCGGAAATAGCGCCCTTATGCACGATACCGGTTAGGGTAATGGTTTGGGGCGGCGGCGTAACGGTCACGGTGAGCGTGGCCGATCCGTCATTACCGGCAGCGTCGCCGGCAGTTGCCGTACACGTGCTGGTGGTTTGCGTTGTAACGACCGGTGCCGTAAATGTATTGGAAGCGACATCAAAACTGCCGCCATTATCACATGTGACGGTCGGGCCGGTTGTGACGCCCACATTATCCGTGGCGCTAACCGTAGATGTTCCTGTCGATCCTGATTCAATTGTCAAAGCCGACGGGCTGAACGACACGCTTGGCGCTGTCGTATCGGTGGTACCGCCGCCCCCGCCGGTCCCGCCGCCGCTATTTCCGCCGCCGCCGCCGCCGCCGCAGGATGACAGCGCAAAGGCCA
The DNA here is from genome assembly GCA_937981945.1 of uncultured Caulobacterales bacterium. GTDB lineage: Bacteria > Pseudomonadota > Alphaproteobacteria > Caulobacterales > Maricaulaceae > JACOMS01. The sequence continues at coordinate 3,927 of CALJNJ010000163.1, forward strand.
GGCTGAAGAGACTTATTTGAAAAAATTTGGATCGCATTATCTTTCCCCGTTAAAGTAGCGTCCCTCTTTTCTAAAGGGCGTATTATAAAGTTACAAGAAAATTTCCCAAGCTTTTCCGGTTCAGCCTGTTTGGCGGGCCACCAAGACAAGACTTGAAATTTACCGGCTTTGCCCCATAAATCCTGCCATGATTTATAGCTTTAGAGACGATTATACGGAAGGCTGCCATCCTGAGATTTTGGCCGCTTTGTCCGAGACAAATCTTGTGCAGCAGACCCCATATGGGGAGGACGATTATACGGCCAAGGCCAAGTCTCTGATTTGTGAGAAAATCGGCGCGCCCGGCACGCCCGTCCATTTTGTGGCCAGCGGCACCATGGCCAATCTTTTGATGATCGCGGCCGTGCTGAAACCGTTTGAAGCGGCTGTCTCCGTGGCGGGCGGCCATATCGCCGCCCATGAAACAGGCGCCATTGAGCGCGCCGGTCACAAAGTCATCGAGGTTGAAAGCTCTGACGGGAAAATGCGGCCCGAGATGATCACGGCCGCCGTGCACGAAAACACCATGCCGCCTCATATGGCGCGGCCCCGCTTGGTTTATATTTCCAACGCCACGGAAACCGGCCTGGCCTATAGCAAGGCCGAGCTGACCGCGCTTTATGACACTTGCGAATCCCTGGATCTTTTATTGATGATTGACGGGGCAAGGCTGGGAGCGGCTATGGCGTCCGGTCACAGCGATTTGACCTGGCCGGATTTGGCGGCGCTGACCCACATGTTCTGGATTGGCGGGACGAAAGTCGGCGGGCTTTTCGGCGAAGCTATTGTGTTTAACCGGGCTGAACTGGCGCAGGATTTCCCGTTTCACATCAAACAACGCGGCGCCATGATTTCCAAGGGCCGCGCGCTCGGGCTACAATTTTGCGCCCTGTTTGAAAATGACTTATATATGAGCGCGGCGCGGGCCGCTAATGCCAAAGCGGCCGAGCTCTCCGCAGCTATTGAAACGGCCGGGTTTTCGCTAAACGACCCCACGCAGACCAATCAGCTCTTCCCGATTCTGCCAAATGATTTAATAGAGCGGCTGGAACAGGATTTCGCTTTTCACCGCTGGGGTCCTGTCGATGAGGAAAACAGCGCGGTCCGCCTGGTCACAAGCTGGGCCACGGAACCGGCGCAAATCAAACGCTTTATCGGCCTGCTGTAATGGGGAAACTATCTGCGCTAATCTTGGCCGGTTTGTTTTTAACCGGCTGCGCCACGACCCCGAAAACCGGCCCGGCCGTCACCCCGTCCGGCGATGATAATTTTCTGATCGATAATGCCGGCGGCGAGATCGTCCACAAACCCTATGAGATCAGCGGCGGCACGCCCGAAAAACTGCTCAAAGAAATGCAGTCCAAAGGCCCCCTTGATGACGGCGCCGGCCAACGGTTTTTCGCGCGGACCAAATGGTATGTGAAATGGCGGTTTGATTATGATGACAGCGCAGAGTTTTGCCGGGCCAAAGACATTCGCACAGATCTGAAAATCACCTATCAAATGCCCACATGGCCGGATAAATCAGAGGCCTCCCCCGGCCTGATCAATTATTGGAACGGCTTTATGGCCAATTTGGCCGAACATGAAATCGGCCACGGTGATATCGGCCGGAAGACCGAGACGCAGATCAATAAAACCCTGAGCGATTACGGCGGGGATCACGACAGCTGCCGGGATTTGGGCAAAGCCCTTAACGCCATCGCCCATGACATTATCGACAGCTCAACACTGGATGCGGATTATGACAAGGAAACCCAACACGGCAAAACCCAAGGCGCCTTTTTCTCCGTCTTTGACGCCCGGCGGGAAAGTTTCCGGCGCGCCGCGAGTTAGTCTTTCGGGGCCTGATTGCGCAAACCCATAAACCGCATGAGAAAATTTGCGTAGAACCATAAACCGGCCAATAGGACCAATCCCAACATTCCTAATACGCGCAGAAGCGCCGTGACCGGGCTGAGGGTGACGATGGCTTCGTTTTCGTCAAACCTGACGTCTTTTAAGGCCAAGCCGGCGGCCATGCCATATTTGCCGGCTTTGCTTACATCATAGATCGGCAGATTTTGGACAAAATTTCTCACGGCATTTTCAGCGTGGATCTCGACTAAATCCGTATTTTTTTCGACCGAATTATCGATCGCTTCGCCGGTCTCTTCGGACAATTTTTCACGTTGCCTTTTCAGGACATTAACGGCCACTTTTTTCATGTCGGCCAATTCGGAGGTGACCGTTTCATCGGCGGAAAAGCCGCCTCTCAGGAGGTCCGCGTCCTGCAAATAAAGCGTGGTCGGGCGGTAATCGATACCCGACATAAAAACCCCGTCAAATTCTCCGGAATACCCAAAGCCTTTCAACGAGGTTTGAGTTGTAATCTTTGCGCGGTCATTCGCCTTGAATTCAATCTGTAAGGAGTTGGGAACAATTGTAATGCCAAAATGTTCCTGATTGCCGGCGGACATAAACTGATCGATGGCGGCCTGTGCGTCAGCTTCGCTAACCCGGATTTCAATATCCTTGGCAAATAAAACAATCCCGGCGGCCAAGACGGCCAATAATGCGAGAAACCCAATCGTAATTTTTTTCAGCATGGTCTATTTTATATAGGGAGGATTTTGGTGTGGGCAATGAGGCCAATTCCAACCGACTTGCATTATTTCACAGAACAGGACTATAGAATCGCGAATCAATGTGGAGTTGTGCCATGTTAAACAAGTCAAAAATCTACTTATCAACAGCGGTCATTTCAGCTGCGTTTCTAAGTGCTTGCGGCGGCGGCGGTAATGCCGGCAGCGGCGGCGGATTGGTCACGGATACGACAGCGCCTACGGTTACGTTTTCACCGGATGTTTTAACAATTGTTTCAGGACGAACGGGCGCTTCAACTTTGACGGCAACCGACACAGTTTCGGGTACCGTGACTCCGGCTGTGAGCTGCACGAATGGCGGTGTGTTTGATATTGCCGGCGGAGTTTTTACCGCGCCTGCAGTCACACAACCCTTAGAGAGCATCTGTACAGCGACAGCCGAAGACGCTTCGGGGAATGAAGGAACAGGAACGCTGACCGTAACGATAAATCCAAACTCTGCGCCGGCAGCTTCCGCAGCCTCCAATATTACAACGGTCCTGGAAAACCAG
>CALJNJ010000164.1 GCA_937981945.1 uncultured Caulobacterales bacterium
TCTGGAAGGCACGTTTGAGGTTCAAAAAAATGGCGGACCGGCGAGGCCCCTGACGGCTGAGCAGCGTTACTACCCGATCGGCGATATGGTCACGACCGAAGCCGGCTTTAACCCGGGATTAGTGGACACGGTCTTTGCCGCTCTGTCGGAAGGCAATCCTGATAAAGGCTGGGTCGTGCGGGTCTATTATCAGCCCATGGTCGTTTGGATTTGGATTGGCGGGTTTTTAATCGCCCTTGGCGGTTTCATCTCTTTAGCTGACCGGCGGTTAAGACTGCCGAGCCCCGAAAGCGATTTGTCATGAGCGGGGTCCGCGCCTTTTTGCCCCTGTTCTTATTTGCCGTGCTGCTGGCATGGCTGGGGGTTGCCCTGACCAAGGGTGATCCGCGCACGCTGACCTCCAACTTGATTGATGAGCCGTTTCCCGCCTTTGAACTCAGCTCTTTGGATGACCCGGCCGAAATATTGTCGGAAGCCATTCTCGAAGATCAAATCAGCCTGGTGAATGTGTTTGGATCCTGGTGCACGGCCTGTGTTCAGGAACATCCCAATTTGATGGAAATTGCGAAAATGGAACGGGTCAATCTTATTGGCCTGAACTGGCGCGACACGCGGGCCAAAGGCCGCGCTTGGCTTGATAAATATCGCGATCCCTATGTGCAGGTCATTTTTGACGCTGACAGCGAGCTGGCCATTGCTCTGGGCGTGACCGGCGCCCCTGAAACCTATGTGGTCGATAAAAGCGGCAATATCCGCTATAAACATGTGGGGATTATCACGGGCGATGTCTGGAGACGGGATTTGGAACCGCTTATATCCAAATTGGAGACCGGCGAGTGAAGCGCGGCTTCGTTATCATAGCCATGGTGTTGGCCTTGCTCTGGGGCGGTCAGGCGGCTGCGCAGGATATGCCGCCGCCGGCCATATCAGAGGCCGAAGTTGAAAGCCGCGCCCGGGATGTGGGACGGGCTCTTCGCTGTGTGGTTTGTCAAAACCAATCCATAGAAGAATCCGATGCCAGTCTGGCCGAAGATATGCGCGGCCTGGTGCGAGCCCGTATTCGGCAAGGTGACAGCAATGAAGACGTGATCGAATATATGCAGAGCCGCTACGGGGATTTTGTTCTGCTGGAGCCGCCGGTGCAGTCCAATACTTATATTTTATGGGCCGCGCCGTTTCTTATATTGCTTTTGGCGCTTTTGTGGTTTTGGCGCGCCTCAAAGCGGCAATTAAGCCGGCCTGAATAAGCCAAAAAAAAAACCGCGCCCGAAAGCGCGGTTCTTCAAATCTTTTTAAAAGGCTTACTTGCGGATTGGCAGGTAATCGCTGGCTGTGTAGCCGCCTGAAGATGTATATCCGCCATAAGACGTTGAAGAGCTTCCGCTTTCCATACATGTTCCGTCAGACTGCATCACAGTACCGGCCGGGCAAAGAACGGCTTCGCCGGTGGATGAACCGCCTGAATAGCTTGAGCCTGAACCGTAAGAAGAGGTTGAGCCTGAGCTGTAAGTTGACGTTCCGCCATATGAAGAGCTTGTCTGCATGCAAGTACCGTCAGACTGCTGTGTCGTTCCGGCCGGGCAAGCAACTGCTTCACCTGAATAGGAAGACGTTGAACCTGTATAGGTAGAACCTGATCCGTAGGAGCTGATTGTACCTGAAGAGTAAGTGCTTGTCGTACCCGTGCTGTAACCACCTGAGGATTGCATGCAAGTGCCGTCAGATTGTGGTGTTGTGCCGGCAGGACAATCGGCTGTTCCGCCGGATGTTGGGCCTGTGTACGTTGATGTGCCGTATGATGTTCCGCCGGAATAAGTTGTCCCGGAGTAAACAGGTGCTGCAGGCTGCGTATAAGTCGTACCTGAAGAATATGTCGGACCTGAGTAAACGGGTGCTGCAGGCGCTGTGTGGCCGCAGTTCATATTTCCGATAGCTGAGCAATCAGCGTAAACAACGCCGGTTACCGGTGCTGCAACAGGTGCGCTGATCATTGGTGCAGGTTGCGCCACTACAGCGTTACATCCGCCGCCGTAACGAGCGTCTACACAGTCGCCCCCTACGCCTTCATAATCATATACGCTACCATAGCGATCGCTGGCGTGTCCGTTGCTTGCGCAAGCAGAAAGTGTGAGTCCGGCGATGCCCATTGCGGCGATCATTCCGTTTCTCATTATAGTTGTCGTGCCCATATTAGGCCTCCCATTTTGAAACAATTGCTGACCTCTTATGCAATTAATAGACCAATAAAGGTGAAATTTCGGTTTACGTTTGCTCAGTCTTTTTATTTAGTTTGGCGACAAAAAAGCCGTCCAAACCGCCAATTTCCCTCATTTGATGGGGCAATAGTCTCAAAAACCCGTCTTCCGTCACCGCTTTTTTCCATTTTTCGTCTTCCACGCGAATCACGTCGAAGTCTTTATTGCGGTGCAAGAAATCTCGGACCTGATCCTCGCTTTCCTCCACTTCCAGGGAACATGTGCAATACACTAAAACACCCCCCACACGCAATTTTTCAACTGCAGAAACCAGCAGACGGCGCTGTAATTTGATCAATTCACCGATTTGTTTGGGTGTTTTGGCGTATAAAACGTCCGGATGGCGGCGATAGGTTCCGGTGGCGCTACAGGGCGCATCCAAAAGCACAATATCAAATTTTTGATCCCCGCTATTCCAATGTGCGGCGTCAGCTTCGACAATTTCCGCCTCCAAATTTGTACGCTCCAGATTGAGCTTCAGCATGTCCAGACGGCGTACGGCCCGGTCGATAGCGGTGACTTTGGCCCCGCCATGGGCCAATTGCAGGGTTTTCCCGCCGGGCGCGGCGCACATATCCAGGACGGACAGGCCTTTGACATCCCCCAAAAGCTGTACCGGCAGGCTTGAGGCCAGATCCTGAACCCACCAATCGCCCGCTTCATACCCCGGAAGGCTGCGAATTTGGCCGGCCTTGGGCAATCTGACGGTTTGGCCGTAAATGGCCTCTCCGCCCAGTTTTTCGGCCCATTCTGCCGCATCGCCTTTGACCGACAGGTCCAGCGGCGGCACTTTCATAAATTCCAGGGCCATTTGGCGCGCCGCGCCGGCCCCGTAAGCATTTGACCATTTTTTGTAGAAATTGGAGGGAATATTGTCCCGCGGGGCCGTGGAGGCAAAGCTCGAGCGGCCGTCTCTGATGACCTGACGCAAAACGCCGTTCACCAGCCCGGACATTTTGCTGTATTTCTTGTGTTTTTTGACCAAATCCACGGTTTCGCCCACGGCCGCATGGCCGGGCGTTTCCAAAACAAAGATCTGCGCCAGCCCGATCCGGAGGGCATTTTGGACGAAAAGCGGGGGTTCGCGCTGCACGCGCTCTTTTAGTATACGGTCAATTGCCCCTTTATGGCGCAGGACTGAGGTCACTAATAAGCGGGCAAAGGCCCGATCCCGCGGATCGGCACCTGCGAAATCTGCTTGATCCGATATGGCAATTTCGAGCTGTTCCTGCCCGATTAATATGCGGCCCAGCGCCCTGACGGCGATTTGGCGGCTTTGGCCTGTTGATGGCGAATTTTCATGAGTCACGACGCCCGCTTACCGGCGCATTTATGCTTAATAAAGAGTCAACACCGATTTAATCAATTTTTATGGCTCTTCTTGTACCAATTCGGGTCAAAGGTTTGTCGATTTTGAATTGACGCGATGCCTGAACTGAGCTTTACGGAGGCCATGTCAAAGAAGACACCGGCCAATGCAGCGCCCGGAAAAACCCTCAGCCCCGCAGCACGCAGGGCTTTGGAAGAAGCCGAACAGCGCCGTCTATCCCGCGAAGCCGACCCGGCAGACCGTCCTAAAGAAAAAGGCGGACCTGAGGGGGCTGAACCAACTCGCTATGGCGATTGGGAACGCGGCGGTATCGCATACGACTTCTAAGAAAAGTCGACCCCAGACAGTTTAAACAGGCCATTTGGCCAAGGGATCATGTGAGGGTGGCATTGCGCCCGACAAATGCAGGAGTACGCAAAATGCGTCATTTATTAAAAACAGCTACGATTTTATCCGGGCTGACACTGACTATCGGTACAACAGCGGCTTTGGCAGGGGATTGTCGTTATAACGGCGCGCCGAATTGCCAACCACAAGTGGTGACGCATCCGGGCGGAACGCCAAGTGTTGATCCGATGCACGTATATTCACAGGCGCCAATGGGTCATCTGCGCAGCGTGCAGTTCCTGGGAACGCCAAGCGTGAATATCACCCGCGTTCACGGCGCAGGTCCTTCAGCGTCTTTATCTGATGCCCCAAGCGCTTTCACAGGCGGATGTACACCTGAATCAACCCATTATTGCCGTCAGGGCGCTCAGCAAGCCATGCCGGCACCAATGCCGATGCCAATGGTTGCAGCCCCTGCTCCGGTCATTGCAGCACCGGTCGCGCAGCCAACGGAACGTATTGTTGCCATTGGCGGCGGATATGATCCGAGCAAGTTTATTCCGCGCACTTACGGTTCCAATGAACTGACGCCGGGCATTGCGCATATTCCGACTTCTATTGTTGATCGCTCTCACGCCAATGCAACTGCTGTCCTGAACAGCGGCCGCACACAGCCACAGCCTATCGCCAGCGGCGGCATTGTCCCGCACGCCGGCATGATCAATAGCGGCGTTTCTTACAGACAGGCTCCGATTGCAGCCCCTGCCCCAATGGTCGGCCATATGGGCGCGCCAATGGGCGGCACTTATATGGGCTCTGTAACCCGCAGCATGCAAATGGCCCCTGATACAAATGTTTATCCCGGCTCTATGGCCGGCGACGGAACTTATTGGGAAAAAGTCTCAGGACCGACCCGTGTTGACGGCCTGCCCGCCACACAGATCCTGTGTAAAAGACAAGCACCGCGCGTGAATGTACAAAGCCCTGTCATCGGCGTCCCGACTCCGGTCCCGACACCGATTATGACACAGAATTGTATTCAGCAGCCAATGCCGCAGCCTATGCCGCAGCCAATGATGCACGGCCGGGCGCCGATGCCAATGGCCGGATATGGCAGCAGCCGTTACGGTCACTAAACAGAATTCCCGCTTTTACGAGCGGGTATTTTTCGCCTGAAAAGCGAATAGAGTTGAGTTTGCACGATAATTGCAAGCAAATGTGGGAACGTTAAGTGGAAGGGGTAAACCCATGAAAAAAGTACTGATCAAATCAGCGATCGCTCTGGCTATGACAGCCGGCGTATCAACAACTGCCGCCGCCGGATGCGGAGCCGGTAGCTTATACTGCAATAGCGGGTCTTCCGTCCCGTCTTTGTCGACTTATAACAGCACATCATATTCGTCCTATTCTTCAGGCGCGACTCAATATGTGCCGTTCAGCTCGGCCTCTGCGCCGTCCAGCGGATCATTTTCGATCGCAGGTCTGGGTTCGAATGAATTTCTTCAGCCAACATCTTGCCCGGTCAATGTGAACGGCATGCAAGCCGGTCAATCGGTTTTGGGTTGTTATTCAGTGATGAAGCAAACACCAAGAATTACGTATGCTCAGCCGCACACAACGCGCATTGTGCGCCCGATCATTTATGTGCGTTATCCGGTTCCGACGCCTGTTTACACAGTGCCTGTCCCGGTCCCGACACCTTATTATCGTCCGATGCCAATGTGCGGCGCGCCGATGATGATGCCGCGGCCAATGTACCGCGGATGTGGTTGGTAAAATTTCAGGGCCCCTTCGGGGCCTTTTTTTTGGCCTAAAGACGGGCCATATCGGCGACGATCTTATCCGCCGAAGCTCTCGGATCATTGGCCTGTGTTACAGGCCGGCCCACAACAATATGGGACGCGCCGCTTTTGAACGCGTCATAAGGCGTAGCGATCCGTTTCTGATCCCCGGCGTCATGCCCCGCCATGCGAACGCCCGGTGTTACAACTAAGAAATCCTTCGGCACCATGGCCCGAATCTTCGCCGCCTCGAGCGGGCTTGAAACCACACCGTCAATGCCGGCCTCTATGGCTTGACGGACCCGGTGAAGCACTAACTCCTCCGCCGTGTGGTGATAGCCGATATCAATCAAAGCCTGCTCATCCAGTGAGGTTAAGACCGTGACGCCCAAGACTTTCAGCTTATCGCCTTTTCCGCGCGCGGCGGCGCGCATCACATCGGGCCGGGCATGGACGGTCAAAAGATCTGCGCCGACACCGGCAATAGATCGCGTGGCTTTTTCCACCGTGGCATCAATATCGTGAAGTTTGAAATCCAGAAAAACATTTTTGCCCATAGCAGCTAATTCACGGCCGAACTCCGCGCCGCCCAGAGGCAATAGCTGCAGCCCGACTTTATAGGACACCACACTGTCGCCCAGACGCCTGACCATCTCCCGCGCCTGTTCGATACTCGGCAGGTCGAGCGCTACATATAAACGGGGATCGGACATATCAGCCTTTGCGTATTTTATCTGAGTTTTTCGCCATGAGGTTCATGGCCATGCGCTCCGGCATGAGCCGCGCGGCAATGGCGATGGATTTATTGACCCCGCCCGGAATAAAAACGGCGCGGTTACGCTCACAGGCCTCTACGCCCTGTTCGGCGCAATCATCCGCCTCCATCCACATCATATCCGGCATTTTGGACACGGAACTGCGGGTCCCGTTCACGTCATGAAATTCGCTAAAGGTGAAACCGGGGCAAAGCGCCGACACATGGATACCGGAGCTGTCCAATTCCATATTGAGGCTTTGTGAAAATTTGACCAGAAAACTTTTAACGGCGGCGTATAATGTATGGCCGCGAGAACCGGGTAAATGCCCGGCCAAAGACGCCACATTGATGATCCGGCCAAAGCCCTCATCTTTCATGGACGGCACGACGGCGTGAATCAGTTCACAAGGCGCCGTCAGCATGAGCTGCAGGAAATTGGCATGATCTTCCCAGGGACTGTCCATATAGCTGCCGGGATGGCCGTAACCGGCATTATTCACAAGACCGTCAATGCGGACTTTCTTTTTATCAATCCGGCGCATGAGATCATCAATGGCGCCGGGGTCAAACAAATCCAGCGGTAAAATATGACTGGTGGTTCCGAATTGT
>CALJNJ010000165.1 GCA_937981945.1 uncultured Caulobacterales bacterium
TCAGACGGGTTTTTGGGCGCGCGTTTTTTCACGCTGTCGGCGAAGTTTTGAAAATAGGTTTCAAACCGGCTGTTCTCCACTTGGTTTTTCATATCGTGGACTGTCGCAAACAAATCGGTGGCGATAGGCCCCGGACGTATATAGGCCACATGACAGCCCAGCAGAACGAGCTCTTGACGCATCGCTTGAGAAATAGACTCCAGCGCGCCTTTCGTGGAAGGGTAGGGCTGAAATGCCATGGGCTGTACGGAGGACTCACTGGATATATTGATGACCGTTCCTTTGGCTTTGACCAACAGATCCAGACAAGCTTGGGTCACGATCAGTGGCCCGAAACTATTAATCCTGAAATGATTGAGCGTGATTTCCGGATCAGCTTCAACCAAAGGAAAATAGCCGATTATGCCGGCATTATTAACGATCACATCCAAACCGTCATGAGCGCCGGCAATTCTTTCCGCGACGGCTCCGGCAGCCTCGATATCCCGCACATCCAGCGCATGGGTCTCATAGCGATCCCGATCGTCTAAATCGGCTAATAAAGACAGATCATAATCCGTAGCAATCACATGGTAATTTTGAGCATGAAAATGCTCAGCAATGGCCCGGCCCAGGCCCCGTCCCGCCCCGGTGATCAATACATTTGGCATATGGTTCCCCTTTGGACCCAATTTGGCGGGGCGGTGAGGTGTGAGTCAAGCCGGGCTAAGGATTTTCATTCTGTGTCGGCGTCCAGGCTAAAGGCATGGATGAGTTTCATCTCATCGGCCAGAACATCCATAACAGCCCGGTGTTTGGCCAAACGACTTAAACCTTCAAATTCGCTTGAGCGGATAATAACGTGAAAATGGCTCTCGCCGGAGGCGCCGTGTTCTTCGGCATGAGCGGCGGCGCCGGCATGTCCGGCGTGCTTATGGCTCTCATCTTTGACGTCGAGCTGCGACGGATTGAAGGCATTTTCAAGTTTTTCCTTGATTGCGGCGGAGATTTTGCCCATTTTGTGTGGTCCTTTAAAATCATCATTTCATAATTACATATAGGCGCTATGGCAGATAATTACAGATATAAACCCAAGGGTATCGACATCCGTGTGAATAAGGGCAAGAAAAAAGCCCCGGATCAAAGCCCTTGCGAATGGGAAGGCTGTGCCAGCCTTGGTGGCTGCAAAGCCCCTAAAGGACCGGACCGCCTGCGTGAATATTATAATTTTTGCACGGCCCATGCCCGCGAATATAATAAAAATTGGAATTTCTTCTCAGGCATGACCGATGAAGATATCAAAGAATGGCAAGTCGGCGCGCGCCACGGACATCGTCCGACCTGGGATGTGCGTAAGAATACGGCGGAGCGGGCCAAAGCCCGGAAAAACTCCCGTGCCGGTACCACGGCCGCGACAGCCGAAGGCTACGGAATTTTTGGCGATGGCGGAAAAGAAACTATCGAGGCCCCGCGCAAGCGCCTCTCAACCATGCAGCTCAAAGCGCTCCATGATATGGGATTGGATGAAGGTGCAACCAAAGCTGATGTCCGCAAACGCTATACCCAATTGGTCAAGCAATTACATCCGGATGCCAATAAAGGCGACCGCTCCTCGGAAGAAAGCTTCCAGCGCGTGGTCAAAGCCTATAAGATTTTGAAAACAACCGAACTCGGCTAACAAGCGCCGGTTTAGCCTCATAAGGTCTTTCATGTCAGATAAACAATTTCCCATTACCAAGCCGGATACGACTGTGCAGGCGCGCGACGTTTTTGACGTGGATTTTGATATGGAAGTCCCTGCTTTCAGTAAGCCGAGCGAATACACGCCGCCGATTGATGACGCTTATATTTTCGATGATAAAACAACTCAGGCGATCTGCGCCGGGTTTGCCTATGACCGTCGCGTCATGATCCAAGGTTATCACGGAACAGGCAAGTCCACCCATATTGAACAAGTTGCTGCCCGTTTAAATTGGCCCATGGTTCGGATTAATTTGGACTCGCATGTGTCGCGGATTGATCTGGTCGGCAAAGACGCCATCGTTCTGAAAGACGGCAAACAAATCACCGAGTTTCGCGAAGGCCTGTTACCCTGGGCGCTGCAAAATCCGGTCGCTTTGACTTTCGATGAATATGATGCGGGCCGTCCTGACGTGATGTTTGTTATTCAGCGGGTTTTAGAGGCATCCGGTCGATTAACGCTTTTGGATCAAAATCGGGTCATCACGCCTCATCCGGCCTTTCGTCTGTTTTCAACCACCAATACGGTCGGCTTGGGCGATACGTCCGGCCTTTACCACGGGACGCAGCAGATTAACCAAGGTCAGATGGACCGTTGGTCAATTGTAACGCAGCTCAACTACCTGTCGCACGAACAGGAAGAAGCCATTGTTCTGGCCAAATCACCGACCTATCGGAATAAAGCCGGCGAGGCGACAATTGCCGCTATGGTACGCGTCGCCGATATGACCCGTAAGTCGTTTATCGGCGGTGATATCTCAACGGTGATGAGCCCGAGAACCGTCATGAACTGGGCGGAAAATGCTCGTATTTTCGGCGGCGATATCGGGCAGGCTTTCCGGCTGACTTATCTCAATAAATGTGATGAGCTGGAACGGCCGATTATTGCTGAGTTTTACCAGCGTGCCTTTGGCGAAGATCTGCCTGAAAGCGCCGCGACCTCTATGGTGGCTTAAAACATTCGCTGAATTTCGGCGATGCGATCCTTCGCGGTCGGTTCACCCGTTTCGTAAAACTCTTTCAGACTTTGCCCGATAACAGCGAGAGTTTTTGTCAGCTTCTTTTTGACCACTAAATGGGTCAGCAGGTTAAACCCGAACCGCGGCTGAAAACGCATATGGGGCCGAAAATTTGTTGTGCCGTCGCCGGCATCTTCCAGACGGTATTCAAATTCAGCAGCGCTGAAAATCGGAATGGCCCGGCCTTCGCCGTTATGGAGCCGAATGGTAAAGCCCCGGCCGTCCTGCCAATCCGTGACGGTTTCATCCATACCGTCCGGCATGTTCTTCATAAAGACCTTGCGCGATGCGCCGACCCCTTCTTTTTGGTCGGTGACAATTTTCGTGTCGATCACGCCCGGTACATAATTATGGGGCAGAGATAAATCCCGCAATTTCTCCCAGCAAGCCTCAATGGGCAAATCGATTTTTGTCGATGATGATACTTCAATCATAAGGCCTCCCCGCCATTTCGATATGACTTTAACCGGCGCTTGTTAAAAACTCAAATGACAAACAGAACGGCCTTTTCCATTGGCCTTGTAAACGCTTTGCTTTATAGCCCCCTTATGTCGGAACAATCTCCCACAGATGAATTTAAACGCGCTCTCGGCGCCGCCACGAAAGCGATCTCCGGCGAGCGCGAATTAGAGGTGAGTTTCGGCGGTGATATTGCCGGGATCGTACGGGATCAAATCATGTTGCCGTCCGTCCCGAAATCCCCGGACAGCGTTCATGTGGCCAAGGCGCGCGGGGAGGCAGATGCCTTGGCGCTGCGTATTGCGCTTCATGACTCTGAGGTGCATTTTAAAAATCAACCGGCCAATCCGCAGGCTCGCCAAATCTATGAGGCTTTGGAACAAGCTCGTGTTGAGGCACTCGGCTCTGCGCATTTGTCAGGCCTTGGGGACAATCTGATGGCGGCAGTTGACGCGCGCGCTCGCCGTAAGGGATATCATAAAGATAATTTAACCCATGAAAACGCGCCTCTGGCCGAAGCTATGGGGTATTATGCCCGCGAAATATTTATGGACCGGGATCTGCCTGAGGGCACGGCCGGCGTCATGGATGTGCACCGTAAAGAGATTGAGAAATCTCACGGCAAATTTGATTTTCTCAAAGACCTGCTCACTGATCAGGATAAATTTTCCCGCAGCATTCAAGATTTGCTTTCGGATTTTGACCTCGCCGATGAACCGGGTGAGGCCAATAATGATGATGACGGCGACGACGAAAGCCGCGAAGATGAAAATCAGGAGAACCAACCGGATCAGCCGCCGGATACGCCGCAGGAAGAGCAGCAGGGCCAAACCGAAGTATCTGACGCCGATGCCGTCGAAGATGACAGCGCTGAGCTGACGGATATTGTCGACGCGGAAAACATTGACGGCGACAGTGATGACAGTGATCAGACTCCGGAAAACAGCCCGCAGCGCAGCTCTATTCCAAACACGGCGCCGTCTTATCATGTTTACACAACCAAACATGACGAGATCATCAAGGCTGAAGAGCTTTGCGATGTCGAAGAGCTGGAGCGTCTGCGCGGCTATTTAGACGGCCATATGGCCGGCCTTTCATCCGTAATTTCCAGACTGGCCAACAAATTACAAAGACGGCTTTTGGCGCAGCAGCAACGATCATGGACCTTTGATCTGGAGGAGGGCATGCTGGATACGGCGCGCCTGACCCGCGTGATTATTGATCCAATGAGCGGCCTGGCTTTCAAGGAAGAAAAGGAAACGGATTTCCGAGATACGATCGTCTCAATCCTGATAGATAATTCCGGCTCCATGCGCGGGCGCCCTATTATGGTGGCCGCGGTCTGCGCCGATATTATGGCGAGAACATTGGAGCGCTGCGGCGTCAAAGCTGAAATCCTCGGCTTTACCACGCGCGCATGGAAAGGCGGCCGCAGTTTTCAGGATTGGCTTGGTGCCGAAAAGCCCAAAGGCCCCGGCCGCCTCAATGATTTGCGCCATATTATTTACAAAAGCGCCGATATGCCGTGGCGCCGGGCCAAGCGCAATCTCGGTTTGATGATGCGTGAAGGGCTCCTAAAAGAAAATATCGACGGCGAAGCTTTGGAATGGGCCTATGCCCGGTTGATGATGCGCCCCGAACAAAGACGTATACTCATGGTCATTTCTGACGGCGCGCCGGTTGATGATGCCACACAAAGCCAAAACCCGACAGGGCTTCTTGAGAACCATCTTCGCATGGTCATCGATAAGATCGAAAACCGTTCTGAGGTGGAACTGGTTGCCATCGGTATCGGCCATGATGTGACCCGTTGGTATAAACGGGCCGTTACCATTATGGACGTGGAACAGCTCGGCGGCGCCATGACCGAAAAGCTCGCAGAGCTTTTCGATGAGAAAAAGCGCTAGTTCGCTTCGGGCAATTCCAGGCAGCCCTCTGCCATCTCAAGATCACAAGCTTTTTGAAAAAAGACTTTGGCGTGGTAATCCCGAAAGGCCGCACTGTCATCCGGATTGAGGTTTACATTGCGCACAAGCTGCCCGCCCGCATAGCATCCCTTTGCCACAAATTTATTGCAAGCGCGTTCATAACTATCTTTGACTTTGTCGTAATTAATAGGGCCGGCATTTCCGGACTCCATGAGCCGCCCATAATCATAGCAACCTTCCGGAAAACTATTATTGCAAGCTTTTTCAAAATAGGTGAGGGCACTGGCCATATCCCGGGCCACCCCTTGTCCGCTTTCCAGTAATAGGCCGTAGCCGTGACAGGCTCCGCCCATAAAAAGATCGCAATCCCGGATAAACATTTTCTCGGCTTTGGCGAAATCAGTTTTTCCGGCCCGCTCATCGGTCAGGCTGGCCGCGTATTTATAGCAACGTTTTGAGAAGTAGTATTTTTCGCAAGACCGCTTAAAGGCTTTGCGTGCCCCTGATAGATCGACGTCGCCGCCTTTGCCGGTCTCCAGCATTTCGCCGTAATTGACACAGGGCAGGCCGCCTTTAGGTTCGTCGCAGCCCTTTTTGTAATTACTGCGAGCGCCGGCCAAATCTTTTTCCCCGCCCATTCCAATCATTTGCATAACGGCCAAATTATTGCAGGCGCCCGGTACATCGGCCACGCAGGCCAAGCCGTAATATTTCCGCGCTTTTGTTTCTTTTTCTTCGTCGGTTTTATAGCGGTTACTTGTCAATCCTCGAGCATAGTTATAACAGCCTTCGGGGATGTTGAGATCACAAGCCTTGAGGTAAAATCCATTGGATCGCTCAGTCTTTACCCCATAGTCTTCATAGCCAATTCTCGGGAGATCTCCTGCAAACCAGCAAGCCTTGCCATCGCCCGCATCACAGAGAGGTAATGCGATATCCAGCGCCTTTTGAATATCTCCATCCTTTTTCGCCTTATAGGCATCTCGCATGTCACCTTGCGCCGTGGCTGCCACGGACAGGCCTACACATAAACACAAGGCCAGAAAATAAGATAATGCGCGCATGACGTTCCCCAATAAGTCTATAATCTTGCAATAGCCGAATTTAATGGTTTTTTCAAATGGCCAACCTAATGCCCCGCCCCTCATAAGACGATCCGCATGCAAATAAAAACGGTAGTCCCAATAAAAGCTCACTTGAAAAAGTAGAAAAAACGTCAGGCAGGCCATTTATTATAAGACTATACCTGCATACGATTATTGGGATTCAAGAAAAACTAGTCTGCCATCAATATGTGTTTATGAGCCGGGTCATCTTCTCCGGTGACACCGCAATGCATAGAAGCGCCGCCTTCAAAAATTGACTCGCCGCCATTAAGGAAAAATGCGGCGTCTTTTTTCATGGCGTCACCGATGAAATCATAAACGGCGCGAATACGGGCAGAGCGCCTGACATCTTCATGGGCGACCAAGTACAGAGCTTCTCTTTGACCGAAATTCGGCAAAACCCGCACTAATGGGCGGCCCTCCAAAAGACCGCACGAGCATAGCGGCATAACGCCGATTCCATAACCCGCGCCGATGGCGTTTTTAAAGGCCCAAATATTATTGGTCCGGAACGGAACGTTGTCGGGCATGTAAATGGGGTTCTCATTCTCATCATGGATCCAAAGCGGGTGTTCATCTTTGACCATGGCGATCACGGCGTCGTGGCTCTTTAAATCCTCAAGGGATTGCGGCACGCCTTTTTTCTGCAGATAATTGGCGGACGCATAGAGACCGAACGTTACATCAGCGACTTTTCGCGCGACCAAGCTGTTTTGATCCCCCGGGCTCTGCCATCTTATTGCGATATCGGCTTCGCGCTGGGCCAGGTTAAACTCACGAAACCCGATCCCGATATCAAATTGCATGTCCGGATGGCTTTGCCGAAAGGCTTGGAGAACCGGAGGCAGCCAAGCTGTTCCGATCCCTTCCGTGGCTGAAATACGAACCACGCCGGACAAAGAATCTTCCAGGGATGCGGAGGACCTGTTGATAGCGGCCGCTTCGTCCTGCATGCGCCTGACATGATCTAAAACACTTTGTCCGAAAGAGGTAGGAACTAATTGCCCGTTCTCCTTTTTAAGGAGGGGCGTTCCGAAATGTTCTTCCAATGCGCGCACGCGGCGGCCCACTGTCGGTTGACTCATTTGAAGCTTCTTTCCGGCGGCTGTTAAGCTCCCGGTTTCAGCAACGGCTAACAAAATTGGATAGTCTGACCAGTTCTTCATACAATTATGTATAGAATATATGCGAACAATGTCAATGTCATTCTTTTTTGAATTTTGTTATAGAAAAATCATCAAAAAAGAAAAGGTAACTTGCCATGACTATTCGTAAAACACTTCTCACCCTGACCATTGCTGCCATGATGATCCCTGTTGGCGCATCCGCTTCTGATATCACCGCGCCAAGTACGGAGCTAACCGTTCAGTCTTCAACAGACGGCATGATTAAACTCGGCGCTAAAGCCTTCCAAAAAGGCGAATTTGAACGATCCATTGCCTATCATAACCGCGCACTTAAGTCGGGCCTGAGCAAAAAGCGCAAAGCTGTAGCGCAGTCAAATATTTGCGCGGCCAATGCAGCGCTCGGTAATATGGAAGCCGCCCGCGAAGCTTGCGATGCAGCGTTAGAGCTACGCCCCGGTTTTGAGCCCGCGCAAAATAATAAAGCGGCGCTTACCGTTATGCTGGCGCAGAAATAAATTTCTTCCCCAATCCCTCCCCGGGATAACAACTGGCCGGGCCTCTAAAACGGGGGTCCGGTTTTTTATGTGCTTTCAACTTTGAAGGTCAGACCCGCATTGTTTTTGAGGCGTTTGATTAGGGCCATGCCCATTGCCGGTGCGGGGGTGTAAATACCGCCGGGAACGCAGCCGCGGTCAATATCCCGGGCTAAACAGACAGCGCTTTCCGCAATCATTTTTGAGGTTGAACCGTATCCCGGGTCTTTGTCCCCGGCGACTGAGCAGATAATACGCTTTCCGCCCGGTGTATCGCCGACGAATATGACATCGTAAAATCCGTTTTCCCGCTCTTCCTTGGTCGGACCTTCACCCGGTTTGGGCGGGTTAACGCCCATAGAATTATTCATCGCCATGACACCTTTTGCCATTTCAGCGCCTTTTTCGCCGGGTCCCGTCAGCATCATTTCGTCATAGACAAAGTCTTCACCATAGGCTCCGCCCAGCAGGGCATTGGAACGGTGAACATTTTTCGTATTGATTGAGGCCATGATAAAAGGCGCGGACCAAGATCCCAGGTCTTTTTCTTCAATAGGTTTTGCGCCGTGAGGTTGCGTAGGACCTTCAAAGCCAGGGGTAAGGGAGAACGGGTCTTTGAGCCAATCCAAAATTTCCGGCTGTTTGGCCGCTCGGGCCATCGTTTGCATAAAGGAGGCTGCCGTGCCGCCGGAAAACTTTCCCTGCATTTTGCGCACCCGTCCGCGCACGCGCGGGCAATGTTCGCCAAATGACTCTTTGGCTTTGGCCTGTGTATAGAAAACGCCCAGATCAAAGGGGACTGAATCAAAGCCGCAGGAATGAACAATCCGCGCGCCGCTTGCTTCTGCCGCGCCTTGGAAATCCCGAACCGTATCGCGCATCCAAGCCGGCTCGCCGCACAAATCCACATAATCCGTTCCGGCTTTCGTGCAGGCCGCGACCACATCCGTACCGTAACTTTGATAAGGCCCGACTGTTGTCAAAAGAACTTTTGAGCGTTCGGCCATGGATGCCAAAGAGGCCGCGTCATCGCTATTGGCAACCACTTTCGGAACATCGGCCGCGATGCCCATTTCTTTGCCGACAGCTTCTAATTTTTCAGCTGAGCGCCCGGCCATGGCCCATTTCAGGTCGGAACCGCCATATTGCTTTTGTATATATTCAGCGACGAGCCGGCCCGTATAGCCTGTGGCTCCGTAAACAATGACATCAAATTCGCGCTCGGACATAAGTCTCTCCTATTGGATATACAATTAATTGCATATCATCGACGTGAAGAGATGTCACCCTGCCAGAGTCGTTTTAGCCGGGAATGCTGTCAGGGTCAGTCGGGTCACTTCCGGAACTGATTTCATCAGCATTGAGCGCTTGATCTGCATCCCGATCAATAGCGATACGCCTGCCTTCGCCCGGTGGAACACACATAAACGTCAAGGCATTTCCGGCATTGCCTGCCAGAGTTTTAAGCCGGTCCAAGCTTACACCTGCCTCATCAACTTTATCAGTGTCAAAAGTACCGTCAGCGATCATCACAGCGCCGCGCTGTTCTCCGTCAATAACACCGCGAACGGCCAAATCACACTCGGCTCGTGGTGAGGTGACGGCGGCGCTCCCCGCCAGAAGATCAATACGCGCCAGAGTTGCCGTGTCCGAAGCATTGTCAGGGGTCAGTGTTACTTGCTGCCCGACAACAGGTGCCAATTCTGAGTCCATGGCAAAGACAAAACTGATCACATTGGCCTTAGCTTGCGGACTGTCAAAAACAAATCCGGCTCCGCCGTCTGCAGCACCGCCGGTTGCATCTCCAAAAAACGTGTCCAGCGTATCAATGGCGCCGTCATGTAAAAATCCGTAGCCGCGAATTTGTTCGCCCATATGCGGCGCGCCGTCAGTCGCCGTATTTGAACTGCCGAAACGTCCGACTTTGGTATAGGTATTGCGTAAATGAGGAATTTTAAAATCTTCGGCGATTTGATTGCCTTCGACGCTCATGAGTCCATTGGTCCCGAATTTATTATTGACCACATCCAGTTCGTGACACTGAGTACAGCGCAAAAATCCGCCGCCTGTTGAGCCTGCGTTCAAATAAGTATCGCGACCGTCTGCCTGCTCAGCCGTCAAACTATTATCAAGGTTGCGGATGGGATTGGGCGGGTAGGTGATTTCAAGAGAAAACTTAGCGAACAGATCCATTTGGGCGTCGGTCAATTGTGCAGAGCGCCCGAGGAGCCCCTCAAAGGCCGGGTTGAAATCTTCAAAGGCTTGTTCTTCCAGAGTTTCATCGGCGGACGCGCTCGTACCGGTTCGATCGCCGCGCCAATGCATGGGACCGTTACCGGCCAAACCGCGTAATGACTGTGTGGTCATAGGACCTTTCATAGGATGAAACTCAGGAATCGAGCCGACTTCGACGGCATATTCGCGCGGATTGTCTTTGACCGTACCGTCGGGCTCGCCCAAATCCCACGCGATCTGGTCAGCGTCTCCGAATATATGGCAAGAACCGCAGGAAGAGTCGCCGCGGCTTGAGCTCAGTTCAGCGTCATAAAGAAAAGGGCGCCCGTCAACCACATGGGCAGGCTCGGGATTAAACATCTGCAAATGCCCTGTTTCCGTAAAGCTGTCCGTATCAATGGTCGAAATACCATTATCAAAACGTGTGAGCACATAGGCTTTGCTGCGGGCCGTGTCTAAAACAATACCTGTAGGGCCTCCGCCTGTCAGTTTGAGCTGGCTTGCTTCAGATGGCGCGAAACTGTCATTTTCGAGATCAGAGGTTTTATAACGAATGATTTTATTATTCCCGAAAGCGACGCCGTAAATGTCTTCCCCATCCGGGGTGACAGCCAATTCCAGAACTTGAGCAGCGCTCAGTGCGTTTTCATTTGCCGTTCCTAAATCTTCATCATAGCTGGTAATGTGCTTGTTCAAATTTCGGTGTACCGGCGCGCCGCCGTTAATCACGGAAATGCGGGAGCGCACCATGTCGCCGCGCACGCTCGTGCTCACAGCACTGTGACCCTCAAACCGAACTTCATTGCGCGCTTCTGAGTTCGAAACATATAGCGCGCCGCTGGCCGGGTTGACCTCCATATTGAATAAGGTTGTTCCGACGCCGGAGTGCCGCGCCGTTACGCTTGGTGTTGCCGCCGCCGCGTCCAGTTCAAACACATCATAGTCCGGCAGACTAAAACGTACGCGCTCTGTCCAAGCTTTTGGCGCTGTCCCTGAAACAGGATCGCCGGCGTCCATCCAGTCCGTACCGTTAAACCTGACGATAAGACCGGTTTGCGGCGCCGGAATGCCTTCAATATTTTCGTGAGGCGGCGCTTTATTCAGCCCCCCGGAATTGCGATCTGCAAATAAAGTTGTGGTTTGATTGCCCGAATGAAAAGCCGCTGCGTAAACCATATTTCCGTCCGGTGAAACCGCGAGAGCGCGGGGCGTATCGGCAAACAGATTGGTGATGGTGATCGGTGACCCGCCGCGCGCCGCGCCGAGATTTCCGGTATCAAAGACCCAAACGTCGGCCCGCCCGATACCTTCATCGGTAAGCTGAGGGTCAAACGGCGCGTTTTGTCCGCGGTGTGCCGTGGTTATAAAAGCTTTATCCCCGGCAGGTCCCGCAAAGACGATATCGCGGGGCTCATCACCCACATGGAGCGTCCGGATAACGGCCGGCTCTGCCAAGCTGACATCGACAATGCTGATGCTGTCGGACAAATGATTAACGACCCACACCCGGCCGCTATTGTCAACATTGACAGCGACCGGTTCGAGCCCGACCGGTATTGATTTCGTGTAAACCGGCCCAGTATCGCTAAGATCGAAAATCTCCAGCATATTATCCGGCGTATTGACGGCAAATAATTGGGACCCGTCTGCGCTGAGGGCTAAGGGGCGCACTTGTCCGGATTCAAAAATTGTAACCGCTGCGCTTGTTTCGGTTTCTGATGGGGGAGGTGTTGTCGTGCCGCCGCCCGTACCCCCACCGGTACCGCCGCCGCCGGTTCCTCCACCGGTTCCGCCGCCCGTGCCACCACCTGAGGCCGGCGGCGTTGATGATGACCCGGATCCGCCACCCGAACAGGCGGCTATGGCCAGTGAAAACACACTCAGAGAAAGCGCGCGCAATAGATTTGATTTTAGACCCGACATGCAGTTTCCCCAATTTATCGACCGGATTTTTGCATAACTCCCTTATTCGAGCAAGCGTCTAAGCCGGTTGGCCTGATCCGGTGTGTTGGTCACATGTAGCGAAAGCCTGATGGTTTTGCCGCGCCGGTCAAAGAAAGCTTTCATGGCTTTGAGCTTGTTTTCCAATTCATTGGCATGGTAACCGGCCTTAAAACAAAGGGTTCCCCCGTTTTCTGAAAAGTCAAAATTGGGGCGCGCAATTTGCAAAAGCTCCAGATTAGTCTTTCGGATTTGGTCCACGCCAATGTCGAGGACAGTTTCAATGCCGCCGAGTGCCATAGCGTAGGGCGCGACAGAAGGCGTGCCGTCCCAAAACTTTTTGGCCGTTTCCGAAAATTCAAAATTCCGGATATTAAACTCAAAGGGATTTGTGTGGGAGAACCAGCCGGTTGTGATTGGTGTCAGCTCCGAAAGTGTTTCGCGCCTGACCCACATCCACCCGGCCCCCGGTCCGCCGCAGAGCCATTTAATGCAGGATCCAAAAACCGCGTCGGCGTTCCAGGACGGGATATGGATGGGGATAAGGCCCGCGCTTTGGGCGACATCAACCAGAACCCTGACATTATTTTCTTTGGCGATGCGAGTGATGTCTTCAACCGGGGATAAAACGCCGGTGGCCGAATGAACATGGGTGATCAAGGCAATATCAATATCGCCGCGAAAATACTCTTCCCAAACGTTGGGATCATTGGCCGGTTGTTTTTCGTCAATCAATACCAGCTCATAGCCTTCAGGCGGAAGAGAGGAGACGACAAACCCCATACTGGGAAAGGCGTCTGCATGCATAAGGATTTTTAAAGGCGTGTCCCTAGAGGGAAGGGCCAGCAAATATTTTGCCAGTCCGGCGGATAAATTGCTTTGAGGGGCAAATTCGTCTTCGCGGCCCCCTAAAAGCTTTGACAGGGCGCCGTTAAACCTGTCCAGCAAGGTCAACCAATAGGGCCAGGCATCTCCGCCCTTATCCTGCCACGGCGACAAGTAATGTTTATCAAGATAGCTTTTTCCCAGCCGGGTCATAGGACCGGCCGAGTGGGTCAGGAAATAAGGCCCGCCGGCCGGGACAATAAATTTTTCCGAGAGGCTCACGATTTGTGAATGGGATCACGAACCGTCCCATATTCGCCGCCCCACCGGTCCGTCATCTCAACGCGAATGTCCCATAATTCCGGGAAGAACCGATGCTTGGCGCCGTTTTGCAGAATATCAACCGAGCGCCCCTTGAGAGACTTGCTGCCCATTCCGATAGATCGATGAATGAGGAAAATATGAGCCCAGCGAAATTTCTGAAACAGCTCATCAAATTCCAGCAAGTTTTCCGCGACGACATAAGTATCATCATGAGCATAGCCCTCATCATATATATCGCGAATGGTACGGTTTTGAGGCTCTAAATAGCCGGCTTCAAACGCTTCCCATAAGCCGGCCGGAATTTTCAGCAAAGTCTGAAAACCGGGGCTCTCCTGCCCGCTGCCATTCCCCAATTGCAGGCGCACTTCCTGATATTCTTTGGGTGACATGGTTTCCAGCACCATGAGTTGATCAATCATCATACGCTGAATGCGGTGGACTCTGGACAAGAGCGTGATCACCCGATTGGTTTGAGCAGCGCGGATATAATCCATCACATCAACCAATGTATAAGCCATGAGCTTCATCCAAAGCTCTTCTACCTGATGAACGATCTGAAATTGAAGCTCATCGGCATTACACATTTCCGCAAGAGATTTTTGACAGTCCAAAAGCTGATCGGCCTTGAGATAGACCCCGTAATCCAGCATTTGCGGGGTTTCGATCAGTTTATGGTAATCGTCTCGCGTCATGTTTATGCCTCAAAATCCTCCGCGGACTTTGCCTCTTCAAAGCAATCGCGCAAAATGGCGATGGCTTCGCGAACATGATTTTCGTCAATAATCAGAGGCGGGGCCATCCGCAGAACATTGTCGCCGGCTGAACCGCACAACAGACCTTTGGTCAAAGCGTTTTTACGCACAGCCAAAGCCGGTTTTTTCAGGCGCATGCCGATCAAAAGACCTTTGCCGCGCAGCTCGTCGACCACATCCGGATATTCGTCCTTGAGTCCTTCAAATTGCTGTTTGAGGAAATTTGAGACTTTATTGACATGCTCCAGAAAGCCGGGCTCCGTCATGGCATCAAAGGCCGCATTGCCAACGGCCATGGCCATCGGATTGCCGCCATAGGTCGACCCATGGGTTCCCGGAACCATAACTTTGGCAATCTCTTCGCGGGCAATACAAGCGCCGAGCGGAAAGCCGCCGCCAATGCCTTTTGCGGCCGCCATAATATCCGGATCAGCTTTGCCGCCGGCCCATTGGTGGGCAAACAATTTGCCGGTCCGCGCAGCGCCGCATTGGACCTCGTCATAAATGACAAGCGTGCCGTTTTCCGTACATTGATTGCGAACTTTGATCAGCGTGTCGATCGGGATCGGGCGCAATCCGCCTTCGCCTTGAACGGGTTCAAACAAAACGGCGGCCGTTTTATCCGATAAATGTTCTTCAAGATTTTCAAGCTCCGCGAAATCCAAATGGGTGAAGCCCGGCAAAGCAGGTCCGAACCCTTTGAGGTATTTTGGATTCCCGCCGGCATTAATCGTGCCCATAGTCCGGCCATGAAACGCGCCGGTAAAGGTAATGATTTCGTAGCGCTCTTTATCGTCTTGATCATAGTGATAACGACGCGCCGTTTTCATGGCGCATTCGACCGCTTCGGCGCCGGAATTGGTGAAAAAGACTTTCCCGGCCCAGCCCAATTCATCGCAATATTTTTTGGCCAATTCGTATTGCCCTTGGATGCGAAACATATTGGATAAATGCCAAAGTTTTTCAGATTGGTCTTTGACCGCCTGAATAATACCGGGGTGCCCGTGACCCAGGCCGTTGACCGCAATACCGGCGATGAAATCAAGATATCGGTCGCCGTCTTCCGTATACAAATATGCGCCTTCACCACGGACAAATTCCTGCTCCGGCGGTGCGTAACAATCGTAAAGATGATCCCCTTTGGCCATAAGAATTCTCCGTATTAAGCCTTGAGACGCCAGCCGGTTTTCAAAACCCGCAAGACGATGATGAGTAAAATAATATTGATGGCGGCGATCAAAATAACGCCAATGGTCAAATTGCTTTCCGCAACGCCGCTAAATCCATAGCGAAAGCCGTCGATTAAATAAAACAGCGGATTGGCCCGCATGATATTTTGAAACACTTCGGGTAAGCCGTAAATGGAGTAAAAAGTGCCCGACAAAAACGACAAGGGCAGGATAATAAATTGATTGACCACAGCCAGTTGATCAAATTTTTCAGCCCAAATACCGGACAACATACCGACCATGGACATCATTAGAGCCGCCGACAATCCAAAGTAAAACAAAGCCCACCACTGCGCCGGCCACATGGACTGGCCGGCCTGGATCGCAAATAGTGACAAACCGATAGCGGTGGCGATCGCCACTAAGACGCCGCGCGTCATCCCTCCGCCAATATAGGCAATGGCCATTTCAATGTAAGACAGCGGCGGCATGAGCACATCAATGATCGCGCCCATAAGCTTGCCGGTCATCAGAGATGACGATGTATTGGCTGACGCATTATTCAGAATGCCGAGCATAATCAGACCCGGGATCAAGAAAGCGATAAAAGCGCCTGATCCGCCCCCGCGCATCTCGGCGAAGGCTAAAACAAATACCGTCATATACAAAAGGTTTGAGACAATAGGTGCCAGTAAAGTTTGCGGCCAAACCCGCATAAAACGCCGAACTTCTTTGGTATAGAGCGTCCATAAACCCAAGCCGTTCCAGCGGCCGAATTCACGGGCAGCGGCAGGGGCAGGGCTGAGTGTTTCAGGTGAGCTCATATTCTTTAGCATCCTATGCTTACAGAAGGTGGCTATCACGGGCTTTGACGCACGCCAAGGGCCTCAAATTGACATTTTGAGGAATAATATTGCGCGAGCGGGCGGGGAGGTGAAGTTAACAAAATGTGATTAATCATAGTTAACAGCCCATTAAGGACTTGGTGAGAGTCTTTGACTTGATTCGAATCAGTCAGAGGCCCCGTATGTTCGGTTCTGTTTTTAAAAATACATGTTTTCTGCTCTCCGCTGCCGGTTTGTTGTCGGCCTGCTCGTCAGGTTATAATGACCGCTATGGTGAAGATTACGCGGAGATAAGTTCCGGCTATTATGCCTATGGCGACCAAGCCGCCTATAGCGGCCGCTATGGATCATCAGGGCAAATGGCCATGACAGGGCAGCAAGGCTGCGCGCCCGGCGGTCAGCTTTACGGCATGTCGCCTGCCATGGGGCAAGGCTACACCGGCGGCGCTTACTACGAAATGCCGAAAAGCCGCTATGGCAGTTATGAATATGCCGGCGCTTACGGCGCGCAAGGCGGCGCAATGGGCGGCGGTTGCGGCGGCTATTATATGATCCCGACTTATCAGGTGGTTCAAACCCCTGCGCCTGTCGCGCCCGTGCCTGCGCCTGTGACTACCAGCATTCCGGCTGTCACAATTCAGGAAAGCTGCCCGGACGGGCAATACCGCATGGATTCCGGTCAATGCGCCATCATGATGACCGAAGAAGTCGAGCAATATGTACCGCCGGTCACAACAGGTTACGTTGAGACTTCTCGGACCCCAATCGAATATTATCAACCGGTTCGGAAGTAATTAGTCCCGCGCGCCCCGCAGCTTTAAAGGCGGCGTTTCTTTTCTGACCGGTTTGCGCGTCTCAGGTTTTGCTTTGGGCTGATCTTCTTTGGCTGTCAGCAGAGGTCCGACTGATGCAACAGACGGACGGATTTCAGATCTGTATTCACGCGGCTTTGCATCGGGCGCTGTTTTAACTTGCCCGTCAGCCGCGCGATATTTTGACCGGTCCGTTTCAAAAGATATTTGTACAATCTTTCCATTTTCAGGGGTGGAATGATATCCTCTGACTTTGCTCGGATCGCGCTGAAAACGGCTTTCTCGAATGAACCTGGCATTTGAAGCTATTTCATAGCCGTCGGGGGCGCCTTTTTCACTACTGTCTTTGACGCTCAAAGAAAGAATGCCCAATTTGTCCATTGAATAGATTTCATCAGCATTACCCGCCCCGTCTCCGTTTAAATCCCGCCAGATTTTCAACCTATGAAACCTTTGATCCCGTTTATCGACAATGTCGTCGCGATTACTGTCTAATAGGCTCAATGTTGCGAGATGTTTTAAATTGGCTTTTGCCTTCGCCGGCGTCACCTGAACCAGTTCCGACAGGCCATCGAGCTTATGATTGTTGTTTTTGTCCAAAAACAAAAATCCGTCATCGGCCCCGAGCCATCCTGTACGCTCCGCATACCCGTCATTGTTGAAGTCCAGAAAAACGCCTGATTGGTGTTTGAAACTGGTTTCAACACCGTCGCCGTCCAAATCTAAAACCAGATAGGCCGGCGAGGGATGGATGATTGGTTGTACCAATGTGGACGGATCTATCCTGCCAAGACTGTCCGCGACGGATCCAAATGTCTTTTGTTGTAAAAAAAGAAAGCCGCCGCCCAGAATAACAGCGCCAATCAATATCTCCGTCGGAATATTCAGGGCGTTTTTGCCCGATCCGTGATTGACCCTGTCGACGATGTTTTTTGAGGCATGCTGTCGATATTGGTCGCGCGCGCGATTTTCCGCATAAAGATCCGGGTTTGGACGCTGACCGAATCCGCGCGAGTCCCGCATGACACCTGCACCGTGGATCATGGATCCGCCAAATTTGGTCAATGCCTCGACACGTTCAAAAATAGGCGGGTGACTGGCATATTCCCCGTTCATGGGACCGTCGATCATCATGGCATTAGACATTCTGTCCAGATGCGGGATCAGGCTGCGGCCCTCAATTTTTGACAACGCAGAGATCAGCGCTGCCGGATTATGGGTTAGTCTCACAGCTTCTGCGTCGGCGATAAATTCTCGCGAAGAAGTAATAAAATATCGGGTAACACCGGCAATCGTTGTAGAAATACTGATGGCGAAACCGATCATGGCCAAAATCATGATCAAAGGAATGATGATCGGCAATAAGAAAACCATGATACAACCGCCGGGAAGTGTCGCAAACATTTTTCCGCTGCGGATTTGAAACGGATTTACCCAGTTGACGATTTTGATAATGGAGTGCGAGGCGTTGGCCGCCGCCATCATCCCAATATCACCGTTTTGAATGTGAACGATTTCATGAGCGATCACGGCTTGAAGTTCGTCATCATTGAGTTCTTCCAGCAAGCCTTGGGTAACGACGATGGTCGCATCCTCGGGATTGAGGCCGCAGGCAAATGAATTCAGTGCAGGTGTATGAATAATACCGATCTTCGGAATCGGCAGGCCGGCCGTCCGGGCCAGGTTTTCGACAATGCTTTCAAGTCGCCGGTTTTGGAATTTTTCGACAAATGAAAATCCGGTCGTAAATTTGGTAATCGTGGTGTGCAGAAAATAGGAGGCCAAGAACAGCAGTAATGACAAGGTAAAAATAATCAGTCCGAAATCCCGGAAATAGACGACTGGGTCTTGAAAAATGGAACTGTATTTACCGGAAGTCGCCAGAAGCGGAATTGCCAGCATTGCGGCAAAGGCGAGCTGCATCGACACGGCAAATCCCGCGAACATTATAAATGAGCGCGTGTGCTTGTTTCGGATGTGGCCGAAAAAACCGTTTGTCGGAACGATCACCTGAATTGCCCCCTGCGGCTTAGGACTAGACGCGTAGGCTGACGGGCTCTTGCTTTAGGATACGTTCGGCGCCCAGATTATACTGGCGACGCTTTTGCAATCGCAATCTGTGTCCGATCATATTGGCCGGAAACTGCCGTAAGGTAGAATTATGTTCTTCGACCGTGTTATTATAAAAACGGCGCGCAGCGGTAATGCGGTTTTCGACGTCTTTGAAGCTGTTGCGCAGATCAACGAAATGCGTTGACGTGTTCATATTAGGCATTCTGGACAAGCCCGTGAACAAATCATTGATGGTTGCCCCCAAATTTTGTTCCGCTTGCAGTCTTAAGACCGGCTTATTGGCACTGATCGCTTCGCGGTAAGCATGCATAACCGTATCAATATAATGCCGCTCTTGACCGACCACACTTCTGACGCTTTCGACCAAGCCCGGAATTAAATCATGTCTGTGAGTCAACAGCGCGTCCACATCCGCAAAAGCCGTTGTACAGCGCTCATCCAGCGCCATAAGACGGTTGTAAGTGGCGACGCATTTCAAGACGCCAAACGCCCCAACGCCGATACCGCCGATCAGTAAAAATTCCAACATGATAGCCCCCTCGAAGAATTATTATTTGAGTCAGGGATAAACCGGAACGCTTAATACTCAGCCAAGGAACATGGTTAAAATACCTTAACGGGTTATTTGATTTTTGTAATTATAAATTTATTAAACGATTTGTGTCTAATCTTGCGTCAATAACACAAGAATGGAGGGGCACATGACAGAGTCAGTGTTGAAGCGCGTGAAGCGCATTGTATCAGGAAAAATTGAAGATTCGATCGACGCCATGGAGCGCGCCGGCGGAACAGGCGTTATGCGAGAAGCCATCCGCGAAACAGAGCGCGCTATCGAAGACGTTAAAGCTGAACGCGACGAAGTTACGGTGCGCCGATTGCAGGCCGTCCGCCAGCAAAAAATGTTCCGGGATCGTCTCGATGCGTTGACGGAAAAGGCTGAATTTGCATTGGCTGAAGGCCGTGAAGATCTGGCCCGCGCCGCTTTGTCCCGTCAGGTCGATTTTGAAGCCACAATTCAGAATTTGGGTAAAACCGAAGCCCAAGCCGCTGAGCAAGAGCGCGAGTGGGAAGAGTCTTTGGCAGAACTTGAAATGCGCCGCGCGCAAATGGAAGAAGAGCTGAAAGCTTTTGAAACTGCTCGTGCTGAGCTCGGAATTGACAGCGACACCGGAACAAACAGTCGCCGCGAAGCCGGCCGCAAAATAGACCGCGCCGAAGCCGCGTTCAACCGCGCTATGTCAGGCGCCGGCGGATCCGTCGGAATTAGTAAGCTGGATGTCAAAACATCCAATTCATTGGCCGAATTGGAAACAATGCAACGGGATCAGGAAATTGATCAGCGACTGAGTGAGCTTCGAAGAAAAGCCGGCTAATTCATGTCACTATACTTAATCATTGCGGCCGCGATTTTCGCGGTCAACGCCGCTGTTACCTTTAACAGCAAGAAGGTCAGCAACCTCCAAACTTTGATCACTTTGATTCTGTTTTTGCCGGTCTGGTTTGCCGCATCCATGCCGCTTGCAGGGTTGGGCCTTCAGCTATTGAGTGGCGTCGGTGTCTACTTTTTGGGACTTTTGATCCGCAAACATATTGGCGGCGGTGTCATTCGGGCATTTGCGCTCGCAGCGCTTTGGATACCCGGCATCGGATCTTATCTGAACTTTTTTGTTTTGGCGACAATTGCGGGCACCACAATAGGCTGGGTCATCGCTAAAATCCAAAAATCCAAAGATATAGACCATTATGCGGCGATTGCACTTGTGAGCTGCGCCGTAATCTTACTTTTTGACTATTCCAAATTACCGGCCTCGGAATCAAAAACGACCGCGAAAGCGGCCGTTCATCAATCAGATATCCCGGTGCTCCGGGGTTTGTCGGACTCCCGTTAAAACGGGACGTAATTTCGTTTCTTTGTATAGCTGGTATAGCCGACCTTGGCGCCCAGACGCAGACCGACGCCCGTGCGGATCGGGGCCAGGGTGACGCCATTGGCGCGCTGGTAATTCACGGCCATACCGGCGACCAAATAGGCGCTGCCGTCAACGCCGGGATATCGGCGATAAATGAAATCCGGATTTTGAAGATCATAGACCAAAGTAAAGACTTTGGAGGCGTCAGCGCCCAAATCAAAACCAACGGTGGGACCTTGCCAGTAAACTTTGCGGGTTTGGCCGTTTTTCATCCATAACGTCCCTTTACCGTAGCGCAGACCCACGCCGATGGCCCCGCTGCCCTCTTCGCCCGTAATATAGCCGACCGGACGCCCGCGATCTTTAAACAGCCGTTCAATGGCTGTAGCTGCCGATTCAGCTGTGACGCCCAAATGGGTGGAAACCGCACCGACCACTTCGTTTTCAGAATAGCCGTCACCGCCTGATTTAACGGCGTCATCATGACGTTCTCTGATTTCCGCATTTGTGTTCGGATTGGTTTGCGTGGTGGAGCAGGCCGCAAGCGTTAGCCCTAAAATAGCGGCTATCGCAACTGACCTGACGGTTTTCAAAGGGACAGTCATAGCGGCT
>CALJNJ010000166.1 GCA_937981945.1 uncultured Caulobacterales bacterium
GATACGCCGTGGATCCGCGAATTTTTGCCGGATTTCGACGCTAAGAAAGCCAAGGACGGAATTGTCAATCCGGACGATTTGGCGGAACTTTATCTGCAGCTGCACAATCAGCCCAGAAATGCTTGGACTTTTGAAATGGACGTACGGCCATGGGTCGAGAAATGGTAGCCTTATGAGCAAAGCGGTAGAGTTCTTTTTCGATTTCGGCAGTCCGACCAGCTATCTGGCCTGGCGGCGACTGACAGTCCTGCAGGATCAATATGACGCCGTCATCGACTATCGTCCGTTTTTACTCGGCGGCGTGTTCAAAGCGACCGGAAACTCCAGCCCTATAATGGTGCCGGCCAAAGGCAAATATATGCTCACTGATATGGCGCGCTTCGCGGAAAAATTCGGCATTGCTATGAACATGAACCCATATTTCCCGGTCAATACCTTGCCCTTGATGCGCGGGGCTTATGGCGCGAAAAAACTCGGCTGCTTTGATGACTATGTTAAAACTGTTTTCGAAGCACTTTGGGTCGACGCTGCGAATATGGGGGACCCGGCGGTTATAGGATCGGTTTTATCCGCGGCCGGTTTGGACGCCGGCGCGCTGATTGCGCTCACCCAAGATCCTGAGATCAAACGAACCCTGATCAAGGTGACCGAAGAAGCCGTTAATCGGGGCGCCTTTGGCGCGCCGACAATGTTTATGGACGGGGAAATGTATTTCGGTCAGGACCGCATCGACTTTATTGAGGATAAGCTGAGCGCCTAAGCCACCATATCTTTGGTTAGGACCTTGCTCATATCGCCGCCGGCGTTTTTGATCACCAGCGGATCCATGATCCGGCGAAAGATCGGCGGAAAATAAGCAATCAAAAACATGGTGCCGTATCCGAAGGGCAGCTCAGGCACATTTTCCATATTTCGCAAGTGCTGATAATGCCGCGACGGATGGGCATGGTGATCGGAATGACGGGCCAAATTATAGCTGATCATATTGGTGACCAGACTCTTAGTATTCCAGCTGTGATGGGGCATACACGGCAGATATTTTCCGTCGGCTCGCTTCTCCCGCAGCAGGCCGTAATGCCCGACATAATTTTGCATAGACAGGATTGAAGATCCGAAAGCCGCCGCAATAAAAAGGTAGGGCAGCACGGTCCATCCGAGCCAAGCCACAACCAAGCTCCAAAGCGCAATCTGCATGGCAACAGTGGCGACGACTTCGTTTTTCAAGGAAAATTTTGAATAGCCCTTACGATTGGCACGCTTGGTTTCAAGACGCCAAGCACGCTTCCAAGCGCCCGGATATTCGCGGGCCATAAAACCGTAATATGATTCTCCGAAACGAGCCGTCGCGCTGTCTCGCGGGGTGGCGACATCAGAATGATGCCCGGTATTATGCTCGACGCGGAAATGCCCGTAAAATACAGGGGCCAACATAAAGAGCGCAATCCATTTTGACAGCTTGTCAGTTTTGTGGCCGGTTTCATGTCCGGAATTTATGGCAAATGCCAAACCTGATCCGTGCGCCAGGGCCAGTCCGATATAGGACGACACAGGCATAGGCTGCGTCACCACATACCAAGCCCCGATCAGCCAGGTCAGATAAAGAACCGGGAGCAGGGCATGCACCATAAATTTGTAAAAGGGCGATAATTCTTCCATTTCATGGTCGAGCCCCAAAAGATCATGTTCATCATCGCCGGCCAGATATTCGACGATCGGCATAATCACATAGATGAATACAAATGGCGCCCAGGCAAAGTGAACATTGCCGGTGAGCATCATGAGGCCAATTCCCAGAAGCGGGATAAACGGATAGGTCAATGACACCAGCCATATATGCCGTTTTGCGGACGGGTTTTTCTCAAAATAAGCAACAAGACTCATGGTCGAACTCCTTCTTCGAGCCTACAAATAGCCTTATTGATAAAATTGTCAACAACTTTATTGATAAAATTATCAATATTGAATTATAAGATACTTGCCCTATAAGACGGGCATGTCAGCGACTCGCCAAAGATTGAGCCCCGAAGCTCGTAAAGCTCAATTGATTGAGATCGCCATGAAAGTTTTTGCGACGGATGGTTTGGAGCGGGCAGGGCATGGCGATATCGCAAAACTCGCCGGGGTCTCTACGGCGACGGTTTTCAATTATTTTCCGACCCGTGAGGATTTGTTGGAATCCGTGCTCGAGGAATTACGGGCCAAGATAAGAGGGCTGTTTGCGGCCCTTGGAGACGGAAAAACTCAAACCGGAAACGGCTTGCGGATGATGGTCACGGCCTTTGACCATTTGATCAAAAACGATCCGGACATGGTCAAAGTCTTCATGCGCTGGGAGACGGCCTTTGGGCATGATATCCGAAAATCATATCTGAAATTCCAAGAAGAAATTCTCGACGGAATACAAAGCCGCCTTCTCAACAGCCGCCCTGATCGATCAGACGCTCGTATTATTATCGGCGGCGCTTATGTTTATTCCCAAATGCGTCTTGACGGTACGGCGGAAGATGTCATTGAGCGTTTTGTCGAGCGTCTGCTCTCAGTCTTAGGCGAATAATGAGAAAATTTGTAATTTTACCGGCTGCATTCGCAGCTTTTGCGACGGCGTCTGCACAGGAAGTGCTTCAGGACGAGGTCGTCGTCGTGCCATTATCCATGGCCGATGCTCTGACCATTGACAATATTACCGTGACGGCAACACGCACGAATGACAATCGCTATTCCTATCCTGCGAAAATCGACAAAATAACCGGTGAACGTTTGACGGAAATTTCAGCCGTCCACCCCGCCGAACTTTTAAATGCTGTGCCGGGCGTGCACATTCACCGCGGCAGCGGTCTTGAGCATCTTACATCCCTGCGGTCACCGGTTTTAACGGGCGGCGCGGGCGCCGGATCATTTTTATACTTGCAGGATGGTATCCCGCTTCGCGCCGCCGGGTTCTCCAACGTCAACGGCCTGTTTGAAGCCCATTCAGAACTTGGCGCGGGCGCCGAAGTCTTTAAGGGCCCCGGCAGTGTTACTTTCGGATCAAATGCGCTGCACGGGCTCATAAATTTCAGCAGCCGTTTGCCCGATAATATAAACCGTTATCAAATTATGGGCGGTGAAGACGGTCATATTTCGGCGGCGGTCAGTCATTCCGTGCGCGATCAACATAATGAGGGTTACGTACTGGATATAGCTTTGGCTGATGATAGCGGGTTTCGCGATGATTCCGGCTATAGTCAGCAAAAATACCGGGCCACATTGACTCGAAATTTGGGTCAATGGGATGCCGTCTGGAAAACATCCTTCCAAAACCTTGAACAAGAAACCGCCGGGTTTATTCGCGGTGATGACGCCAATTTGGATGATGCTGTCAGGTTCTCAAACCCAAACCCCGAGGCCTATAGAGATTCCAAATCAGCTCGGACGCAATTGCGGCTTCAAAAGCAGGTGAACGGGGAAGCAGGGTTCTTGATTATACCTTATGCCAGATGGACGGAAATGGAATTTTTGCGCCATTTTGTGCCGGGTCAAGCCACTGAAAAAGTCGGACATTGGAGTATCGGTTCCGCCAATGCCTTCCACGGTTATAATTACATCATCGGATTTGACGCCGAATATACGACCGGGTTTTTAGACGAGTTTCAAGACAGTCCTGATAGGTTCTCTTTCGTTCAGGGTGCCCATTATGATTACGAGGTCGACGCTATCACATTGGCAGGTTACGGCGAATATGATTTTGAGATCGGATCGGACATAGACGTCAAGATCGGCGCGCGGGCCGAATATGTGGACTACGCATATGACAATAAAATTGATACGGCGGATAATGGTCGTTTTCGCCGCGTCGATGACAGGTCTGATAATTTCTTTGTGGTGACACCTAAAATTTCGCTGACCAAGGAATTTGACAATAATGTTCATGTTTATGCCAGAGCGGTCCGCGGCGCGCGCGCCCCGCAAGTGACGGACCTCTACTCTCTGCAAACACAGCAACAACCGGGCGAAATCAAAAGCGAAACTTTGGACAGTCTGGAAATTGGCCTTAAGAAACAGCATAAAAATTTCAGCTATGAATTAGCTGTCTATGCCATGGAAAAAGACAATTTCTTTTTCAGAAACAGCGCCGGACTGAATGTGATTGACGGTAAGACCTCGCATAGGGGCATCGAAGCCTCTGCCCGTTGGAAAGCCGCGAATTGGTTGGAGCTTTCAGGCAATATCAATTTTGCGGACCATACTTACAATTTTTCAGACGCCGCAAGCTCGGTCTCAAACACAATTACCAAGGGCGACAAAGTAGATCCGGCGCCCGAAATTTACGGTACCGGAATTGTAAAGCTCATGCCGGGCACAGATTACGCCGCCGAAATTGAGTGGCGTCATTTGGGCGAATATTTCCTCGACCCCGGCAATACGGAAACCTATCCCGGCCATGATGTCTTTGTCCTGCGGGGGCAGTACAATCTGTCAGATGAAGCAACCATATTTACGCGAGTCGATAATCTGTTTGATAAGCGCTATGCCAATCGCGCTGATTTTGCTTTTGGTTCGGAGCGTTATTTTCCGGGGCGTCCGCGAACGATTTTCTTGGGCGTCAGAGGCGAATTTTAGGTCCGAAAGCTCCTGTAGGAGTGGATTAACGCTGACCGCTGACTGGACAATTCAATTAATCCAACCTAACTACCGGCCATGAATATACCGGATCAAAAATTAGCGCAGGTTGTCGACCGTTTTGAACATATCGAAGCCCGAATGGGCGCGACGTCAGACGGCGTCGAGATCGTACGCCTCGGAAAAGATTATGCCGAGCTCAAGCCTGTGGTGGAAGGTGTCCGCAAGCTGCAGTCGGCCCGTGCCGAAATGGAAGATTTACAGGCCATGCTGGATGACCCTGAAATGGGGCCCATGGCCAAAGAAGAACTGCAGGCCATCAAAGAAACCTTGCCCGAGCTTGAACGCGAAGTATCTATCTTGCTCTTGCCGAAGGACAAAGATGACAATGCCTCAATCGTTCTTGAAATTCGCGCCGGGACCGGCGGAGATGAAGCTGCAATTTTCGCCGGCGATCTCTACCGCATGTATGCCCGCTACGCGCAAATTTCCGGCTGGAAGGTTGAGATAGAAAATGAGTCCGAAGCGGATATGGGCGGTTTTAAAGAAATTGTCGCTTCCATCACGGGCTCGGGCGTCTACGGCAAAATGAAATTTGAAAGCGGTGTTCACCGGGTTCAGCGCGTTCCGGTGACTGAAACGCAGGGCCGTATTCATACATCGGCGGCAACTGTCGCGGTTCTGCCCGAACCGGAAGATATCGATATCGGCTTTTCCATGAATGACGTCAGAGTAGACACAATGCGCGCCTCAGGCGCCGGAGGGCAGCACGTCAATAAAACCGACTCGGCCGTTCGTATGACCCACGTGCCGACCGGCGTTGTGGTGGTTTGCGATGCTAAGTCTCAACATATGAACCGCGCCAATGCCGAACGCATTTTGAAAATGCGGCTCTATGATATGGAAAAGCAGCGCCTCGACGCCGAACGCGCCGATGAGCGCAAAGGCCAAGTCGGGTCCGGTGATCGTTCGGAGCGGATTCGAACCTATAATTACCCCCAAGGACGTGTCACGGATCACCGCATAAATCTGACTCTTTATAAGCTTGATAAAATTGTTGCCGGCGATGAACTTGGCGATGTGATCGACTCGCTGATCGCCGAAGATCAGGCCTCGCGCCTGGCCGCCATGGAAGCTGACGGGTAAGTCTGAGAATAATTTAACTTGTAACTTGGGCGGATTGCGCCCACATGTTGCCCGACGGTTGCTGCGGGCTTTGTGCGTCGGCACTAATTCCAGGGACCTTAATTCATCCTTAGGGAGCTGGCTCTGTCCGGATCGTGGTTCGGTTAATTCCGGCGCCCACCTGTAAACACAGGTTCACGGGAATAAGATCGCCCCCACGGGCTTAGTGGTGCCGTCACATTTACTTGGATTTTATCCGTAAACCACCTATATCCCGCAAATGTCTGAAACCAATTCACAGATCTGGCAAGCGAGCGTCCTGACTCTGTTTCCGGATGCCTTTCCCGGTATTCTCGGCCAATCCATTATCGGGACGGCACGTGATAAAGGGATTTGGTCACTGGAATCCGTGGATATTCGGGATTTTGCCCCGAACAAACATCGCAATGTGGACGATACGCCGGCAGGCGGCGGACCCGGCATGGTGATAAAGCCCGATATCGCCGCGGCGGCCATAGACAGTGTGGCAAGTCTCGACCGGCCTTTGATCTATATGACGCCGCGGGGAAAGCCTCTGACACAGAAGCGGGTGCATGAACTTTCGGAGGGGCCGGGCGTCATTGTTTTTTGCGGTCGATTCGAAGGTTTGGATGAGCGGGTCATAACGGCCCGAAACATGGAAGAGATCTCGATCGGGGACTTTGTGCTGGCGGGCGGTGAAATCGCCGCTCAGGCCATGCTGGAGGCTTGTATCAGGCTTTTACCGGGGGTTTTAGGGGCCGCAGCGAGCGCTGAGCAGGAGAGCTTTGAGACCGGCCTGCTGGAGCATCCGCTTTATACGCGGCCCAGAGAATGGGAAGGCTTGGAAATCCCTGAGGTTTTATTGTCCGGAGATCACAAAAAGATAGCGCAGTGGCAGTTGACTCAGGCGCAAAAGATTACTAAGGCGCGACGTCCTGATTTATATGATGCCTATAAGGCAAAAGGAGACGATCATGAACATGATTGAAACTTTGAACAAAGAAGAAGAAGCCCGCCTCCTTGAGAGCGGCAAAGTTATACCTGATTTTAGCGCCGGTGATACACTGGTCGTGCAGGTTCGCATCACGGAAGGCAGCCGAACACGTCTGCAGGCTTTCGAAGGCGTTTGTATTGCCCGTTCAGGCAAGGGCCTGAATGAAAGCTTCACCGTTCGTAAGATTTCTTACGGCGAAGGTGTTGAGCGTGTATTCCCGGTTTATTCTCCATTGGTTGAAGAAATCGAAGTTAAGCGCAAAGGTAAAGTTCGCCGCGCGAAGCTCTACTATCTGCGCGATCGCCGCGGTAAGTCGGCTCGTATTATCGAGCGTACAACCGGACGCGGTATCGAAGCAGCCCGTAAAAAAGGTGAAGCTAAAACGAAAAAATAAGCGCTTTAACAGCCCTTATTATAAAGAACCCGGTCATTTGATCGGGTTCTTTACTTTTTAAGCCCGTGTTTTCGCAGCAGGCCGCGAAATGCGTGATAGGTCAGCCCCAGATGTTCGGCGGCATTCCCTTGATGATGTTTATGAATTTTCATGGCTTCATCGATCAGGCCACGCTCAAACACCAGAACACGGGCGTTAAAGTCGGTGGTTTCCGGCGCTTTGGTCTCGTCAATTGCGGTCTCAGCGGAAGTTTCGCCAATAGGCGCGGCCCGGGGCGCATCCCGAAAGGCTCGGGTAAACGGATTAAAAACAATATTGGAAACGGGCGCGGTCAGACTGCCATCGGCTAAAAAGGCACGCGCGGTCGATCGCTCAATAACATGGCGCAGCTCACGCATATTGCCCGGCCAATCATGATCGGTGAGGGCTTCCAGCCCTTCTGCGCTCACGCCCGGGAACTGATCTGCACCTAATTGGGAGGCTGTCAGCCTTCCAAAATGCATCATGAGCGGAATAATATCCGCTTTTCGGTCCCGCAAAGGCGGAATGTTGACCACATCAGCCGTCAATCGGTCCAAATAAGTTGATAATTCCATCCGGCGTTCGGAACCCGCAATGGTGGCGGGGTCGGCGGAGAAGATAAAACGGATATCAACCGATTGGCTGTCTCGGTTATCCGGGAGCCGATAAGACTTATATTCGACCAGGCGGGATAATCGTTCCAGCATGACCGGGGACAGATTTTCTATGTTATTTATAAAGAGTGTTCCGCCTTCGGCCAATTCCAGAAGGGCGGTGCGGTCGTCATCTCCGAATATATAAGATGCCAAAACAGCTTCGTCATAGGCGGTGCAATTGACGGCATAAAAGCTTTGTTCCCAGCGCGGCGACAGAAAATGCAGACGCGAGGCGATCATTTCTTTACCGGTCCCGGGCTCGCCGAGCACTAAAACGGGCATATCCAGACTGGCCACGTCGGAAATCCAGTCCGAGAGGGCGTGAAATTCAGGCGATTCACCGATTAACTGGGGTGGGATAGTGGCCATAATGGTCATATATACCAAATTCTTGATAAAATCAACGCCAAATATTGGTTT
Source organism: uncultured Caulobacterales bacterium (assembly GCA_937981945.1). GTDB lineage: Bacteria > Pseudomonadota > Alphaproteobacteria > Caulobacterales > Maricaulaceae > JACOMS01. The sequence goes on from CALJNJ010000166.1 coordinate 8,231, forward strand.
TTTATACTAAATGCGATTAAGTCGCAAAATTAAAAATGGTAAATAGTCAATAAAAACAATGACTTAAAAAGTTTGGACAATTGGACCTGATTTGAACATTATGAATTTGTCAGAAGTCATTGGGACGGATGACACGAGAGAGAGACAACAGGAGATTAATGATGACCTTTCGTACTTTTGAGACAGACGCAGGTCACATTGCCGGCCCGGCCGCTAACCCGGTTTTGACGGAAGATGTGACCACTCCGGTCCGCAACGTTCGCAGCCGCCGGCGCGCTCTTGCCATGACCCACCGCACAGGCGGTGCCCGTATCGTCGGCTTCGGCATTTAGGTCGCCCGGTGTCACGGAGATACAACGAAGATTTGGACCGCATGTTCGATGAACCTGCGGGCCGATCAACCGCAGACGAGTGGAGAGCCAAAGGCGCCCGGTTTCTGCGATACCTATCAACCCGCAAAGTTGAATGCTGGGGCTTCTTCGCCGCAGGATTTGTCATCGCGACAATATTTTAGCCCCTCACTAAGGAGATAGAAAATGGGAATTTTTTCACGCATGGGCGATATCATAAACTCAAACTTGAACGCCATGATCGATAAGGCCGAAAATCCTGAAAAGATTGCGCGCCTGATCATTCAGGAAATGGAAGACACCTTGGTCGAAGTTCGGACGGACGCTGCCCGCAATATCGCGGAACGCAAAGATCTGACCCGTAAGGTTGAAAGCTACACGGAAAAAGCCGGTGAGTGGGGCAAGAAAGCCGAACTCGCTCTGACCAAAGATCGCGAAGATCTGGCCCGCGGCGCTCTTCAAGCCAAACAGCAAGCCGAAAACATGGCATCTGTTGTTGAGCAGGAAATCGCAATCCTGGACGAAGCTGTCGCGAAAGCAGACGCTGACTTGTCCAAGCTTCAAACCAAGCTAGACGAGGCTCGCGCCAAGCACAAAGCGCTGATGATGCGCGGCAGTGTTGCCAAGAACCAGATTAAGATGCGGTCCAAGATGACGGACTACCGCGTCGAAGATGCTCTGGCCCGTTATGAGCGTATGGAACGCAAAGTCGACGAGCTTGAAGCACAGGTCGAAGCCTTTGATTTGGGCAGCGGAGAGAGCCTTGAAGGCCAGTTCGCACAGCTTGAAGCTGACGAATCCGTCGAAAACGAGCTTGCAGCCTTGAAAGCCAGCCTGACCAAAGGCAAAGGTTCTAAAAAAGCCGCTAACGGTTAAACCAAGCTAACCCTAACCCCGGCCGGGTATCCTTCTGCCCGGCCACCATTAAAGAGAGAGAACTTTATGGGACCCGAACACTTAGCCTTGATGATCCCGATCATCGCCATCGGCGGCGGAATAGCAGCCGGAATGCTAAAGTCCTACTACAAGCATAAGGAGCGCATGATGGATCACATGAGTGAAGATCAAATCGCAGAGCTGGATCAAATGTCCCGCCGAGCCGATATCCTGGACCAGCGTGTTGCCGTACTGGAAAACATTCTGGACGACGAAATACCCAACTGGAGAGAGAGCCATGACAAAACGATATAGATATGAAGAATGGGAAGACGGACCTTACGAAACAAGTACTAAGCGTCTGCGCCGCAACAAAATTGACGGAGTATTAGGCGGCGTTTGTGCCGGAATAGGCGATTACTTCGGACTGGACCCGGTCATAGTACGGATCATTTTCGTCGCCCTGGTCATATTCACCGGACTGCCGCTTCTGCTTTACTTTATCCTTTGGGTATTTCTCCCATCGGACAAGCGAGCGCCTTATCACCGCGAATATCGTGAAGCCCGAAAGGCCCGTCACAGAGCCCGCGTTGAACAGCTCGACCGCCCGGTTCGGACAGCCAGCTTCCGCGACGTGAAGTCAAAGTTCAGATCTTTGGAAGAGCGCCTGCAGGACTTAGAGCGGTCCATCACATCAAAAGAGTGGCGTTTAAGCCGCGAATTTCGTGACCTGGAGAAGTAATCCGGGTCACACCACCCCCAAATTGTCAGGAGAGAGACAATGATTAAATCAACCGTACTTATACTGACAGGTGCCGGATTATTGGGAACCGGCGCCGGTCCCGAAGCCTTCCAAGTCTCCGCCGGAAACGTGGCCTATGAGATTTCAACCGAAGGTCTTGAGACAGTCAAAAAGACAAGCCCTGAATTCGGAATCACGATTGTTACCAAAGGTAAGCGACAATTGACGATCCGATTCTAAGGGACATCCTTCCCCCTCGGCCTCTGATTATGTTTTAATCAGGGGTCTTTTTGGGCGCGTTTCCGAGTTGGGCTTCTCTCTCGCTCGGAAACGTGTCCATAAACGTTTTGAGACCGGCAAAATCTCGCCGCATATCTCAGCTGCCAAGGCTTCCGTCAGGAGCGGCGCAAATACAAACCCCCGCGATCCCAGACCCGTTAAGCCCCATTCCGGCCCGTCTCCGAAAATCAGCGGCAGTGTGGAGGGGGTTGTCACCCGAACCGATGAGCGTGATTTTCTTTTAGACAAGATGGGCGCGGCGCCAAAAGCCAAGTTGAATTTTTCTATATTTTCCAAATCATCTTCGCGGCGCGGCTTAAACGGAGAAATATCATCAAGCCGTTTATGGGTGGCGCCGATCAAACTCTCGGGACCGAACGGAATTGCATAGCCGCCATAAGTCTTAGCGTAGTTTAGGGTTATATCCGCAAAACTGATTTGCCCGCGGCTGTAACGAAGATTAAGCGCCTCAAAACGGACCAAGCTGCGAATACCATAGCCGCAGGTCCAGAAGACATGGCTTCCCTCGGCAAGAACTCGGCCGGCTTCGTCATAGACATTACCGTTTTCGGCGCGCGCCGCTCGGCCTGATACCCGCTTGGCGCCGGCTGTGCTGTTTAGAATAGCGAGGGCAGGATCGATAATGATGGCTTCGGGAAACGAATATTCATGGTCATTATCTGCCTTACCAAAGTGGCCGGCCGGTAAAACGCCCTGAGCCAGAAGCTTTTCATATCGGGCTTTTTCTTTGTCATCCCTGCAGGCGTGGATGATGGTGTTTTCCATAACGCAGCCTAGGGATTGATAGCGGGCGAGGGCATAAAAATAACTTGAAAGAAAGAACCGGCTTTCCGGCCGGTCCTGCAGATCCAGCCTTGGTTTGATAATGGCTGCCGGGTTTCCGCTGGCGGCCGTGTCGTCATCCGGGTCTATAATAACCGATTTGATCCCGCGTGTTTCAAAAGCTTTGGCCAAACAGGCACCGGCAATCCCGCCGCCGATAATGACAGGTTTTATGGGCGCGCTCGGAAGGTCTTGAAGGTCTCCCGGATAAACGGCCTCTAATCGGTCTCTCTTTCTGCCGAAACCGGCCTTTTTTGTTGCCGTGAATCCTGCCGTTTCCAATGCGTCTCTGACAGCGCGGGCTACGGTAAAAGTGCCGAGGCGAGCGCCCGGTTTTGACAGGCGGACGACTTCTGACATGACCTCTGCGGACCACATATGAGGATTTTTCGACGGGCTGAAACCGTCTAAAAACCAAGCATCAATTTTCCCGCGAACCGATGAGAGCGCGGGCAAGACATCATCATGGATCAGGGTAAGCGTTACATTGTCAAAATGAAGACGGTGAAACCCTTTGACCCGTCCCGGCCAGTTCTTGCAAAGCTGCATTTTAAGCGAAAGATCACCGGGCCAAGGTTTCAGAGCCTTCCAAAGCTGCTCTTTATCCAAGGGGAATTTTTCAATTGAGACAAAATGAAGTGTCTTTCCTGAGTTTAGAAATCCACTGTCAGTCCAAAGACGCAGCGTTTCCAAAAAATTGAGCCCTGTCCCAAAGCCAAGCTCTCCAATGGTAAAGCTGTCATTTGTGTTCCAGCGCTCAGGCAAACCGCAGGCTTTGTGAAAAACCGTTCGGGTTTCTTCCGCGCCGCCGTCCGTGCTGTAATATATATCGCCAAAATCCACGGCTTCGGGCGAAGCTTTCAGGCCGAATTTAATATTCGCCGGCGGGCAAAGAGTGAGCGGTTCATGGCCTGACATGGCTGTGGCTTTAGCTGATTTCGGCGCGCGGATGAAATAATTTTGACAAAATCTCGCCAAGAGTGTTTTCTGACACTCGGGGAACGGGAGTGATTCGCATGCAACGTCTTTTATGGGCAAAATCCATTGACAATAAATGGCTCAATTTTTCCGATCTGGATTTGACCAATCTACATGCTACCGGCGTCTATATTATTTGGCACGGCGGCAGCAATCCGCGGATAGTCCGTATCGGGCAGGGCAATATCGCCGCGCGCTTAGCGGGGCACCGGCTGAATCACCAAATTATGCGTTATGTGGACAGCGGCCCAATGATGGTCACATGGGCGGAGATTAATGATCAATCGCACCGTGACGGCATTGAGGCTTATTTGGTCGGGCAGTTTACACCGCTTATCAAAGACAAAGTACCTGAGGTCGCGCCGATTGTGGCGTCCTCACCTTTTCTTTAGGCAGGCAGTATTGACGACGGATCTTCGTCCGGCCGGCGAAAAACGTCGAGTTTGATAACATTTTCCGAAGCACGTTCCGCGTTTTCGTCTTTTTGGCCCGGGGCATAAGCCACGCCGGCCTGAAGACCTTCGGCTAATTCAGCGCTGAGCTCAGCCAGTAATTTTAACTTGTGAAACGTCCACGGCGGTTCTTCCCCCGAATCGACCCGGGTCTGCGCCCACATACTCACCTTATGTAATGTCTTTTTATCCATTGGCTCTGAATAGACGATTTGGTTTGAAATCCCGTTAAGCCGGACTTTAGAAAGCGCTAACCATAAAACGCCCGAAACATGGTAAATAAGGGTAAACGCGTTTTTTAATATTTTTTACACCAATGAAATCCGTCCCGCCTATAAGAGCTTTGAATTTGGAAGTGGGAAGCCAAAGAGACGACCGAATACTACGTGGGAATTGTGGTTCTGTCGCCGTCTGCGCCAATTGTGGGAGTGCGCAGACGGTTGATAGAAATTTCGGAAAACTCATATTCATAGTTTGTCCTAACCCCTGAACTGCCGAGAGAACATCGTCCCCGTTCTCTCGGTTTTTTTCATAACGCTTACTGTTCCAAAATTATTTGCCATAAAAAAAGCCCCTGACGGGGCTTAATTTCAAAAGTGACAGTCCTTTTAGACAAATCCTTTGAATTTATCCTTAAATTTGGAAACGCGTCCGCCGCGATCCATCAGGCGCTGGTCACCACCGGTCCAGGCCGGGTGTGTTTTGCTGTCAATATCCAGCACAAGGCGATCGCCTTCTTTGCCGTATGTTGAGCGTGTTTGATATTCAGTTCCGTCCACCATTTGTACGGTGATCGTGTGATAATCAGGATGGATATCCTTTTTCATCTTTTTTCTCCGGTTTGTCACGGGGTTACTTTATTCGGTCGCCCGCTCGCAAGGCGCGCTCTATAGCATGGTCAAATATCGGGTCAAGCGCGTAAAAGACCACTTTTTTTTGCTCAACTGCGTAAAGGTTAACATTCATCTGGCGTTTAAGTACAATTCGCGATAAACTACAGGTGCAATAATAGAGGCGCGGGGGAGGGGTATCATCATCTTCGATAATATCTAAGACCGGCTGACAGCCATTTGCATTATAATCTGAAAACACATTAATGGGAGTTTTAAATGAGCAAACGCGATGATTTAATCGAAAAATACGCGGACGATCTGAAGAATAAGATCGGCGTAAAGCCTGATATGGACTTGCTTCGTAAAGTCACAATCGGATGTGGTCCGTCTATTTACAACCGCGACTCATCAACAGTTTCAGGATCTGACCAGTCAGAGCTGGACACTGTGAAGAATAATTATCTGATCAAAAAGCTTGGTCTGCCGGATAACAGCAAGCTTGATGATGCGATCGCGTCAGTCATGGACAAATACGGCAAGTCAGAGCGCAATAAGTACCGCGCTGTTGTTTACTATCTTCTGTGCCAGCACTTCGGCAAAGAGTCAGTTTACAAATAAGACTTTAAAGTCACAAAAAATTGACCTGCGTTTCTGAAAAGAGGCGCAGGTTTTTTCGTGTCCGGGCGCTAATCGAAATTAACGGCTTCGAGCAGTTCGGGCATGAGTCTTTCATTGCAGATAATGATATCGCCCGTGTCCAGAACATTGCCGTCCGTGAGTGATTGAACGATCAGGCCGGCTTCCCGGCATATCAACATACCGGCGGCAATGTCCCAGGTTGCCAGGCCGCGTTCCCAAAATCCGTCATAGCGGCCGGCAGCAGTCCAGACCAAATCCAGCGACGCTGCGCCCAAGCGGCGGACGCCGCTACATCGGGCCATAACTTTATGGAGTTCTTTGAGCAAACGTGCGTGACCGGGCCGTCCTAAAAACGGAATACCGGTGGCAAACAAGGCATCTGCGAAAATGTGACGGTTAGCGGGACGCAAGCGCCGGTCTTTGCCGCCGCGGCGGCCGTCATTGATAAATGCGCCTTTGTCTTTTTCGGCAAAGAACATCTCATCGGTAACCGGATTGTAGACAACGCCTGCGACCAATTCCGGTGTGCCGTCCAAGTTTCGCTCCAGGGCTATTGAAATGGCAAAATGCGGAATACCGTGAAGATAATTCGTCGTGCCGTCCAGCGGATCGATGATAAAACGGTGGGTTTTATCCGTACCTTCGATTTCGCCGCCTTCTTCCAGCAAAAATCCGTATCCGGGTCGACCTTCGGCCAATATTTCGTGAATGACGGCTTCAGCGGCTTTATCGGCTTTGGTGACAAAGTCGGCAGGGCCTTTGCGGGAAATTTGCAAATGTTCCAACTCGCCGAAATCACGCATTAATCCGCGCGAGGCTTTGCGCGCAGCTTTTTGCATGAGCGCCATAATAGGGGATGATGCGAGCATTAGTCAGCTCGTTTCACGTAAGAACCGTCTTCGGTATTAATGATCAATTTTTCGCCCACATTGATAAATGGCGGGACGGAGCTGCGGACGCCGTTTTCCATGATCGCCGGCTTGAACGAATTAGCGGCTGTTTGGCCTTTCACAACAGGCTCTGTTTCGGCAACTTCCAAAACAACTTGCTCGGGCAGGGAGACGCTAATGGGCTTGTCTTCGTAAAACTCCAGCTCAACTTCCATACCGTCGGTCAGATACACCGCTCGTTCTCCGACAAATTCCGTTTGCAAGTTGATTTGCTCATAGTTCTCAGCGTTCATGAAAACCAGCATTTCTCCGTCCGCATATAAATATGTATGGGTTTTTTGATCCAGGCGAACGCGCTCGACCGTTTCAGCGGCGCGAAACCGTTCGTTTAGTTTACGCCCGTCGATCAGGTTCTTAAGCTCGACTTGATTAAAAGCGCCGCCTTTGCCGGGCTTCACGGCATGGCATTTCACAGCCACCCACAAGCCGTCTTGATGCTTGATAATATTGCCGGGTTTGATTTCGTTTCCGTTCATTTTCATGGGGGCATTGCTCCAAAATTTGAGCGGCTTCTAACAGGGGTATGACATAGCCGCAAGTAGCGATCTAATGGGCGGCCTAAACAGTGACATTAATCACAGTCATTGGCAGCACTTTTTGAAAAAATACGCCACAAACCATTAAGGAGAAGGAAAATGCGGGCCAAAGGGATTTCATTACATATTGGCGTCAACCGATTGGATCTCGCCCATTATAAAACCGAGGGCATTTTATTGGGATGCGAGAACGATGCTCGTGACATGGAAATATTAGCCGGCGCTGCCGGGTTTGAAACGACCGTCCTTTTATCTGAACAAGCAACTCGGCAAAATGTTATCAGGGAAATTATTTCCGCCGCAAACAAGCTTAAAGCAAATGACATTTTTATGATCAGTTATGCGGGCCATGGCGCTCGTATTACGGATAAAAATGGTGATGAAAGTGATGGATTTGATGAAACGCTTTGTCTTCATGACGCCATGCTAATTGACGATGAGCTTAGTCACCTCTGGAGCAAATTTCGCGCAAACGTTCGCATCTTGATGATTGCCGATAGTTGCCACAGCGGAACTGCATCGCGCAGAGTATCATATGCACCGGGGTACGCGCCGGAGCCAATTCAGTGGCCGGGGGCATCGGCCGGTCCCCGATTTTTTTCAGATGGGTTGCGTACTTACCTGGAAAACAAAGGGTTTTACAAAGAAATTTTTGAACATCTCAAAAGGCAAAAGGATCGCGCAACAAATGCTGCTATTTTACAAATTTCGGGATGCCAGGATCATCAGGAGGCGTTGGACGGTGTTGAAAACGGAATGTTTACAACGGTTTTAAAAGCGATATGGAACGAAGGGCGATTCTCCGGAACTTACGAAACCTTCCACCAATTAATCCAAGACGAATTGCCGGATCAACAATCGCCAAACTTGCTTTTGTTTGGGAAGTCCAACCCGTTTTTTAAACACCAAATTCCGTTCACGATTTAACAGCTAACGCATCCGCCCGGTGAGCGCACGGCGCATTTCCGGAATCCATTGCTCTCGCGTTGTGTCATAGGCGGGGAAGCCGGTGGCCCATTCCCAATAACACCAGGCAATGCCTTGACGCTCTGCTTCGGCGCGAACCACTTCGGCCCAGCGGCCGCGGCTTACGTCGTCAGCCTTGCTGATGGCTCCGAACTCGCCCAATAATATCGGCATACCGGTTTTATCACGCCAAGCTGCGGCTGTTCGCATATCGCGGCTAATGGCCATGCGCTCCGCTGATTGGCCGCTCCAGCGGATACCGGTCGGATAATTTCCGGGTACCCAAGTTGCGCCCTGGTGGGTAAATTCAAACGGGTCGTAATAATGAAATGTGGTCATGACTTTAGGATCTTTAGGCGGATCGCTTTTCATGAGCGCCTCCAGTGACCCCCAACCGGCCGACCCGATAATGACCCAGCGGGTCTTATTGTGCTGACGAACAATATCCAAAAGCCGGCGATTAAGCGCGTCCGTTCGTTTAATTGTGAGCTTGTCATTGGGCTCATTGATAAGCTCAAACATGAGATTGTCAGGCGCGGTTGCATAGCGATAGGCAATCTGATTCCACATGGCTTCGAGCCGAGGTTCATGGGCGGCCGGGTTTTTCATCAACTCTTCATAGTGATGCACATCGATAATGACTTTCAGCCCCTCAATGATGGCTTGGTCAACAATTTGGTCGACGCGCTTAAAGATTGCGGGCGAAATTTCATATGGCGGGCGTGGATTGGTATGGGCGGAAAATTTAATCGGCACGCGCACGGAATCGAATCCGGCCATTTTGAGCTTACGAAAGTCGTCATGACGAATGCGGTAACCCCAATCACCTTCATTATCGGCTTCCATAGCTCCGCCCATATTCATGCAGCGTTTTATGGGGGCATTGGTTGTAGCAGTGGCCATATTTGGGGCCGGGCGGCTTGCGGGCACGGCGGCTTCCGCCTCACTCTGCGCGCCGCTGTTCAGATACAAAAATCCCGCAACAATGCCGGCCGCTGCCAGCGTGCCCAATGCAGTATAGAGTAAATACTTGCCCATTTGCGTTACCTTTGGCCTTAAACTGGCCTGTATTCGTGCAAGAATTGGGCCTGTTTCAGACAGAAAACTAGCAAATGTCAGTTAAGGTTTGGTGTGCGACCATAGCTCACTTGACTCCTTTTCCCAACCGCTTCATAGGACGCGTGGGCCGCGCTTCCCACCAAGCGTACTTTGATTGCGGTACAAAAACGCCGCGAATGGAGACTAAAATGACTATTTTACCGAAACCGGCCGCTCGGCCGGCAGACCCGCGTTTTTCTGCGGGACCTACCAAAAAAAGACCGGGTTGGACCTTTGATGCTCTGAGCGATGCCGCGCTTGGCCGCTCTCACCGATCTGCTCTCGGCAAAGCCAAACTTAAAGAAGTTATCGATTTGACCCGTGAGGTGCTTGAAGTGCCGGCGGATTATCGCATCGGTATTGTTCCGGCCTCCGACACGGGCGCCGTCGAGATGGCCATGTGGTCTATGCTTGGCCCGCGCGGTGTTGATGTGGCCGCATGGGAAAACTTCGGCAACGCTTGGATCACCGATGCTGAGAGTCAATTGCCGCTCAAAGATTTACGTATTTTGAAAGCGGATTACGGCAAATTACCGGAGTTGCACAAATATACCGGCGACAGAGATTTGGTGTTTACGTGGAACGGCACAACCGCCGGCGTTCGTGTGCCCAATGCTGATTTTATTCCGGCTGACCGCGAAGGCATCACGATTTGCGACGCCACGTCTGCGGTTTTCGCACAGCAAATGGATTGGCCCAAGCTGGATGTGGTGACCTATAGCTGGCAAAAGAATATGGGCGGCGAAGCGGCTCACGGCATGATAATCTTATCGCCACGCGCCGTGGAGCGGCTGGAGAGCTATACGCCGCCATGGCCGTTGCCAAAAATTTTCCGTATGACCAAAGGCGGAAAACTGAACGAAGCGATTTTTGAAGGTTCGACCATCAACACGCCGTCTTTGCTGGCCGCGGAAGATCATCTTGATGCTCTTAAATGGGTTAAATCCCAAGGCGGTTTGCAGTTCATGCATGATCGCGCGGACCGCAATGCTCAAGTTTTGTGGGACTGGATGGCTAAAACCGACTGGATCGAAAATCTGGCGGAAAACGAGAATGAGCGCTCGAACACCGGCGTTTGTATGAAAATCGTTGATCCGCGTTTTGAGGCCCTGCCGCTTGAAGAGCGGGCCGCGTTTGCCAAAGCGATTGTGAAGCTGTTGGGCGATGAAAATGTGGCTTTAGATTTCGGATCCTACCGCACGGCGCCTCCCGGGTTTCGGGTTTGGGCGTCCGGCCTGATTGAAAAATCAGACCTCGAAGCTTTGACGCCTTGGCTGGACTACGCTTTTAGCGTTGTCGCTGCCGAAAAATTATAATTCATATTTCACTTAGGAAATTATCATGCCTAAAGTTCTGATTGCAGACAAAATGTCTGTAACCGCCGCCGAGGTTTTCAAGGCGCGCGGAGTCGATGTCGACGTTATCACCGGCTTGTCAAAAGACGAGCTTATCAAAATTATCCCGGAATATGACGGAATGGCTTTGCGTTCGTCTACGCGGCCCGATGCAGAAATCATCGCCGCCGCTAAAAACCTGAAAGTTATCGGCCGCGCCGGTATTGGTGTCGATAATATCGACATTAAAGCCGCGACCGACAACGGTGTTGTTGTCATGAACACACCTTTCGGGAATGCTGTTACGACCGCTGAACACGCGATCGCTATGTTGTTTGCAGCGGCCCGCCAAATCCCTGCGGCCTCTACCCGTACACAAGGCGGTGAATGGCCGAAGAAAGATTTCAAGGGCGTTGAGCTGTTCAATAAAACTCTTGGCGTTATCGGCTGCGGAAATATCGGATCACTGGTCATCGAGCGGGCCTTGGGTCTTAAGATGAAGATTATCGGTTTTGACCCGTATCTGACCGAAGAGCGGGCTCTGAAACTGGGTATTGAAAAGGTCGAACTTGATGAGCTGGCGGAGCGTGCCGATGCCATTACATTGCACACGCCGCTGGTGGAAAGTACAAAAAATATCATCTCCAAAGAGCGGATCGCCAAAATGAAAAAAGGCGTCATTATCGTCAATTGCGCCCGCGGCGGGCTGGTGGATGAAGAAGCGCTGAAAGATGCCCTCGAAACCGGACATGTCCGGGCGGCTGCGCTGGACGTGTTTGCGGTGGAGCCGGCCACGACTAATATTTTGTTTGGGACCAAGAACTTCATTGCCACGCCCCATTTGGGCGCGTCGACTTTGGAAGCTCAGGAAAATGTTGCCGTGCAAGTGGCTGAACAAATGGCGGACTATCTTTTAACGGGCGCCGTTACCAATGCTCTCAACACGCCGTCTATTTCTGCAGAGGAAGCGCCGCGTTTAAAGCCGTGGGTCGATTTGGCAGACAAGCTTGGCACGGTCATAGGTCAACTGGTCGATGAACCCATCAAAACGGTTGAGATCGCTTATAAAGGCGGGATCACCGAGCTGAATACTAAGCCTATGTCCGCCGCTGCATTGGCAGGCTTGCTTAAGCGCGCCATGCCCGAAGTGAACATGGTCAATGCACCTGTCTTCGCGCAGGAACGCGGCGTTGAACTGACGGAAAGCTATGTTGATAGAGCTGAGCGTGCCGAGAGCCTGATCAGGATTACCGTTGAAACCAATGCCCGTAAATTTGCAACAGTGGGTACCATTTACCGCGGGGAACCGCGCCTCGTTCGGTTGTTCGGTGTTCCTATGGACGCCGGGTTCTCTTCCAATATGCTCTACGTTCGCAATCAAGATAAGCCCGGATTCATTGGTGAACTGGGCCGTGTTTTGGGCGAGAACCAAGTCAATATAGCAACCATGTCATTAGGACGTATGGATGACGGTACGCCGGAAGCTGTGACACTTGTCTCAGTTGATACACCGGTGAGCCTTGAGGTTGCGGATAAGCTGCGCGCCGTTGATCAGGTCAAGCGGGTGAATGTGATCGCTCTTTAGACAGCGCGCCAAAATCAAGTTTAAGCCGCCTTCGGGCGGCTTTTTTTTTATGAAATGTCAGGCAGGCAGTTTTCCGCATCTTCGTGCCGGTAAGCCATGGATGTCCATTGAGTTTCAAGCGCGTCCAATGTGCCGGGGAGGGGGTCTCTGGCCGGATAATGATAATAACAACCATCGGATTCAAAGACATAAAAGCAAAACCGACCGACAACTTTTCCGGGGTCATTATAGACGTAACACATTTGATCTTTTTTGACCGAATATATTCCGATTGTGGTGAAGCTCTTCTCTGCGCGGTGTTCATAGGTCGTGGTGGCATTGTCGTGGTGATATTCCGTAAATGTCACCGGCGGTTCGCCGTCTTTTACGCTCTGGGCATAGGACGAATAAACGCCTTCCAAAGTTTTCTCGCGGTAAGCTTCGAACAGTTCCGTTCCGAATAATTGCTTGAACTTGGTTTGCTCGGCTTCATCTTTTTCGGCCGGCGCTTTGGGCAGATCTATATCAGCGGACGCATTGTCCTGCGCCGCTGCTGAAAAGCTGCCCATCAAAAATAGGGATAGCAAAATGAAATACCGCATTAGCTGAATATAGCCTCACAATCCGCGTCGTCACCCTTTTTTACGCTGCGCGCCGTCCAGTAATCCCGATCAAGTTCATTGCTTGAGGGGGGGATTTGCGCGTTATAATAATAAAAGCAATTGCCGACTTTATAAACTCTGAAACATCCGCCCTGCATGGTTGCATTGGGATATTGAAAGCATAAATTATCCCGCATAATTGTCCAGACACCCGAAGTCGTTTCATCGCCTTCCGTATAGCTGACACGGCTGTTTTCGTGATGAACTTCGGTGTAGAATCGGGCAGGCTTTCCATCTTCTGAGAAATTATAAGCCCCGTCATGGGTTTTACCTAAAAATTCCTTCAGTAAGGCATCGCCTTTAATCCGGTTGGCATGGGGCCGAATATCCGTTGTTTGGCTTTGTGCCACGGCGGAGCCGCTCATCATCAAAGCGCAAATCATGATCAATATAGGGCGCATGGTTTTCGTTTAATCGGAAAATCCTCAATTGGCTATTAGCTTGTGCAGATAGTCCGGCTCCTTTATGCAGTCCGTATGGATGAACAGACCAAGAATAAACGTGCTGACTCTGTTTCTGAACGTCGATTTCGTCGTTATCACCGGTCTGCGGAACGCCGCCGCGCCGCGGAACGCCAGGACAGCCAGTTTTTCAGAGCGATATTTTCTTTGGCAGGTGTGGCCGCGGCCTTTGCGATCGGTCTTGCGGTTTGGGGCATGACGGGCGGCGGTTTTGACGTCAATTCCATGGACGGATTATTGCAGCCCTGGATCGGACCATTGTCCAAACTCGAAGCGATCGGGATCCTGTTTGTGGTCATGATTGGCGGACTTTATTTTTGGCGCATCCGGCGACGCTGACCTTTAATCTCAAAAAGCCGTGACAGCCTCTTTAATAGTGTAGACAGACTGTTGTTTTTCGCTTAAACGCGCGTCTCGTTTTAACGCAATATTTTTCCGCTCAGGAGGTTATCATGGCATATTCTTTCGCAATCGTCGGCGCCACAGGTAATGTGGGGACGGAAATGCTCACGATTCTGGCCGAGAGCGATATTGAAATTGGTGACGTTTACGCTGTCGCCTCCCGCCGGTCGATCGGCCGTGAAGTCAGCTTTGGCGACACCACAATCAAATGCCATGATTTGGAAAATTTTGATTTCTCCAAAGTAGATGTGGCGCTCATGAGCGCGGGTGGTGCCGTTTCCAAAGAATGGTCGCCGAAAATTGCTGCGCAGGGCGCTATCGTGATTGATAATTCAT
>CALJNJ010000167.1 GCA_937981945.1 uncultured Caulobacterales bacterium
AAAGGGCATTTTGTCAAAACCCATCTCTTCCATTTCGGGCATCATGTTTTCATAGGCTGCGTCCCGCGTGGCTTTGTCCGGCCATTCACACCAAGAAAACAGAACCACTTCGTCGTCTTTCTTTTTGACGGCCATGGGAAATGATGTGACCTCCCCGTCGGGGACGTCATCGGCCCAAGCTTCGACCACGCGCAGCGCGCCGTGCTTTTTGAACAGCTCTGCCGATTTTTGAGCAAACTCAATAAAGGTCTCTTTGTCGGCTGCGGGAACCGCATAAGTGTATCCGTCTATATACATTTGAAGTCTCCTAGATCCCGCCCATACAGAGATATTTCATCTCCATATAATCGTCCATACCATATTTGCTGCCTTCGCGGCCTTGTCCGGATTCTTTGACGCCCCCAAACGGGATCATCTCTGACCCGATCAGGCCGGTATTGGATCCGACCATGCCGTAATCCAGAGCTTCGGAGACGCGCCAGACCCGGCCGATATCACGGGAATAAAAATAGGCGGCCAAACCATATTCCGTATCATTGGCCATGGCGATCACCTCATCCTCGTCATCAAAGGGAATGAGCGGCGCGACAGGGCCGAATGTTTCTTCGCGAAACAGGCGCATCTCTGATGTGACCCCTTTGACCACAGTGGGATTAAAGTAATTCGCGCCGATGTCATTGCGGCTGCCGCCCGTCAGAATTTCCGCGCCCTTGTCGACGGCCTGCATCAATTTAGCCTCAACGCCTTCTAAGGCCTGGGCGTGGATCATGGGGCCGATATCGGCGTCGCTTGTCCCGGGTCCGACCGATAACTCCGCGACGCGGTCGGCAAATTTTTTCGCAAATTCATCCATGACGGGGCGCTGGACAAAGACGCGGTTTGTGCAAACGCAGGTTTGTCCGGCATTGCGATATTTACTGGCAATGGCGCCCTCAACGGCCGCGTCAATATCGGCGTCATCAAAGACGATAAACGGAGCATTGCCGCCGAGCTCCATCGATACGCGCTTCATAGTGCCTGATGCCTGCGCCATCAAAAGTTTGCCCACGCGGGTCGAGCCGGTAAACGTAATTTTACGCACATCAGGATGGGTGGTGAAAACTTGGCCAATGGCCGGCGCGTCACCGCTGACCATATTAATCACGCCTTTGGGCACCCCTGCTCGTTCGGCCAGTTCCGCCAAGGCAAAAGCCGATAAGGGCGTGAGCTCTGCCGGCTTACACACGGCCGTACAGCCGGCCGCTAATGCCGGCGCCAGCTTCCGCGCGAGCATGGCGGAGGGAAAATTCCAGGGCGTAATACAGGCAACCACGCCGACAGGCTGGCGAATGACCACAAGGCGTTTATCGCCGGACGGGGCCGGAATTGTATCTCCGTAAACGCGTTTGGCTTCTTCGGCGAACCATTCCATGTAATTAGCGCCGTAAGCAATCTCACCGCGGGCCTCCCGAAGAGGCTTGCCCTGCTCCGCTGTCAGAAGCTGCGCCAAATCTTCTTGGTGCTCCATTAAAAGGTCGCGCCAGCGCCGCAATATTGCCGATCGTTCTTTCACGGTTTTTGCCCGCCAAGCCGGCAGCGCTACGCTTGCGGCCTCCACGGCCAAACGCGCCTCTTCGGCGCCGTGTTCAGGCACGGACGCGACGACTAATCCCGTGGCCGGGTTTAGCACGTCATAAGCAGCAGAGGCTGTTTTCAGCCAATCGCCGTTCACAAATGAAGCAGGTCGAAACAGTCCGGGATCAGATAATTGCATGGGTCGGCTCACAAATTTGGACGTTAGCCCTAGCGCAATGCCGCCGGCAATAAAACCTCAAACCCCGTTCACATATTGAAACGTTTTGCCCCGGCCGCGAGGCCGGGACAGAAATTTGTAAAATTAGGCGGGTTTAGAACCGGCGAGCATAGGATAAGCTGATGATATCAGCATCGCCGCCAATAGAGCTGTAATCCAGTCGCAGACCGTTTTGCTCATTGAAATTATATTGAGCGCCGACACCGTAAGCGAAATCGCTGACTTTTTCACTGTCGCTCCCGGAGGCGGTGATACCGGCCAGTGAGGCTGTCACGTCAGCCTCTGCCTTCGCGGCGCCGTAGCCAACTCGGCCAAAGAGTTCGAATTGTTCGCCCAGAGGAATAATGCCTTTGGCAAAGCCCACATAGTAATTTTTGACGTCCAAGTTTATGTTCGTATCCACATTCAGGACGCCGATATCCGTTGGAACCGGAACCGTTTGGTCAAAGTCATCACCGCCCAATCCAAAACCGGCTTCTCCTTCAAGGGCGAAGTAATCGTTGAGGCGATAGCCTAACCGGCCGGTAATCATGGTAATATCAGGGGATTGATTGCCGAGATTGACAATTTCGCCGCCCACATCCGTCTGTGTTAAGTCCAAATCAGCCGATAATTGCGTGACGCCTAAATTGACGTAAGCGCCTTCATAATCTGAGGCATTGGCTGTGCCTGCCAGCAGAAGGGCTGAGAGGGACAAAGTCAAAATTCTGTACATATTTTTCTCCATATGTCGCGCCCGCATAATTCGGTTAGACCCCGGTTTCTGTACGGTTTTTGAACATTAAGAGATCGAACTGCCATTGAACTGCAAAGAGTTTCGAGCCGTTGCAAATCGGCCACAAAAAAGGCCTCCGAAACGGAGGCCTTAAATCATGTTATGATGGTCGACTTAGAATATGATCGTAAACTCGGCTGAACAAGCAGATGATCCGGTCTCGCAAACTTTATACACATAGCTGCCGCCGCCTTTCGTGCCAATTTCGTCGCGGTAAGCCCCGTCATTAGCCGTCGATATCACAAGGCTGTCACGGTAAACATCCACATTGGTACCGCCGGCACCGGACCAGATTACATCGACGGTTTGACGGCCTTTGACCTTAAAGCCATTGCCTGAGGCTGAAATAGCCGGAGCCGCATCAGTGGTGGCGGATACTTCACCGGCGCAGCTTGCGCTGGAACCGCCGCCATTATAGGCGCCGACATCATAGTAATAAGTGGTCGCGGCCGAGGCGGTATTGTCGGTAAATCCGGTTTGATCTGCGCCTGCAGTTCCGACCAAATTGCC
>CALJNJ010000168.1 GCA_937981945.1 uncultured Caulobacterales bacterium
GTCATGATGCTCGATGTTGATTTTGTTGAGCTCAAACAAGGGTTTTTGAAATACCTGCCTTACGGGTTTGTTTTAGCCATTGTGTTGTTGACCGAGATGATAATGGTCGGCGCTATTTATTTTAGAGGTGATGCGAAAAAATTGGTCGTTTATGACGGCGAAAAGTCAAACCTCGAACGTTTCGGAGAGGTCCTCTACACGGATTACGCCTTCTTCTTTGAAGCCGCCGGCTTGGTTCTTTTGGTGGCGATGATCGGCGCCATTGTATTGACGCTGCGTCATCGTGATGATGTGAAAACTCAAGACGTGGTCAAGCAAATCGGCCGGACCCGCGAGGATGCTATCGAAATGGTTGATATCCCATCCGGACAGGGAGTGGGCTAATGACGATCGGACTTTCCCATTATCTTATTGTTGCAGCGATCCTGTTCGTCATCGGCGTTTTCGGAATTTTCGTGAACCGAAAAAACGTGATCGTTATCTTGATGTGTGTCGAGCTTATTCTGCTGGCCGTTAATATTAACTTCGTCGCCTTTTCCGCCCACATGGCAGACACAGGACTGAATGAGCCCATGGCGGGCCAAGTCTTTGCATTATTCGTTTTAACCGTAGCGGCTGCCGAGGCGGCCGTCGGCTTGGCCATTCTGGTCGTTTATTTCCGTAACCGCGGCAACATCGCCGTGGAAGATATTGATCTGATGAAGGGTTAGGGCCGAATGTTCTACCAAGCACTCATCTTTGCGCCTTTGCTGGGCGCTATCATTGCCGGGTTTGGCGGGCGAAAGCTCGGAGATAAACCTTCAATGGCGATTACGACAGGTCTCTTATTCCTGTCGGCCATATTGTCATGGATTGCTTTTGCAAAAGTCGGTTTTCAGCATGAAGCCACACAGATCAGCTTATTCAGATGGATGGATGTGGGCGACTTCAAGGCCAATTGGGCGCTGAAGATCGACACGTTGACGGCGGTCATGCTCGTGGTGATCACGACCGTATCCGCGCTCGTCCATTTATATTCCTGGGGTTATATGGAAGAAGATCCGTCAAAACCCCGCTTCTTCGCCTATTTGTCCCTATTTACGTTTGCTATGCTGATGCTGGTAACCGCTGATAACTTCATTCAAATGTTCTTTGGATGGGAAGGGGTTGGGCTCGCGTCATATTTGTTGATCGGGTTTTGGTATAAAAAGCCCTCAGCAAACGCCGCAGCGATTAAAGCCTTTGTCACCAACCGGGTTGGGGATGTGGGGCTGGCGCTGGGCGTCATGACCATTTTCTTTGTCTTTGGGTCCGTCAATTTTGATACGGTATTCGGGGCAATTCAAAACAATAACAACGATGTTCAAAACCTGACCCTGCCGTTTCTGGGCATGGAGTTTAACGCCATCGAATTAATCGCGTTTCTGCTGTTTGTCGGTGCCATGGGTAAGTCGGCTCAGTTCGTGCTTCATGTCTGGCTACCGGACGCTATGGAAGGTCCGACACCTGTTTCCGCATTGATCCATGCCGCGACAATGGTGACGGCCGGGGTCTTCCTCGTTTGCCGCGCTTTTCCCATATATGAAGCCGCGCCGGTCACATCCGGATTTATTACGGTCCTCGGCGCATTTACGGCCTTTTTTGCTGCAACCGTCGGATTGGTGCAAAACGATATAAAACGGGTCATCGCCTATTCGACCTGTTCACAGCTGGGCTACATGTTCTTTGCCGCCGGTATCGGCGCCTATAACGCGGCCATGTTCCATTTATTCACACACGCTTTTTTCAAAGCGCTTCTGTTCTTAGGAGCAGGGTCTGTCATCCACGCACTGCATCATCAGCAAGATATGCGTAAAATGGGCGGCTTATGGAAAGTTGTTCCGGTGACCTATATCGTGATGATCATCGGCACATTGGCAATTACAGGTGTCGGAATTCCGGGAACCGGGAATATTGGCTTCGCCGGGTTCGCCTCCAAAGACTTCATTATCGAAAGCGCTTACGACGCCGGGCACGGGGGCAGCGCCGCAGGTGCATTTGCATTCTGGGCCGGGATTGTCGCGGCGCTTATGACGTCATTTTATAGCTGGCGTCTGATCTTCATGACTTTCCACGGCAAGCATCGCGGGAAAAAGAAATATTTGGACGAAGCCCATGAGAGTCCACTTGTGATGACTATTCCTTTGGGCGTCTTGGCTATTGGGGCATTATTTGCCGGTTTCTTTTTCTATAAGAGCTTTGTCTATGGCGCGAACGGATTTTGGGATCATTCTTTGCCGGTCGGAGAGCACGCTGAAATAGCGGCTCGTAATTTGTACGCGGCGGCCGGCACAACCGCATCTGACGCAAATTACAGCGGCGGGCACAGCTATCCCGGATGGGTTCTATGGGCGCCGTTTATAGTCTCACTACTCGGCTTTGTGATCGCATGGTTTACCTACATGTATAAAAACGGCGTGGAGAAACGGATCAACGCTGAAGGCGGACCGATCTACAATTTCCTGCTCAACAAATGGTATATAGACGAAATCTACGATGCCACAATTGTCCGCGCGACCAAATTCTTGGGCGATGTCTTTTGGAAAATTGGTGACATTGGAATTATTGACCGTTTCGGTCCGAACGGCGTGGCGGCTGCGGCAATGGCCGGCGCGCGTCGTCTGTCTAAATTTCAGAGCGGGTATCTCTACCACTATGCTTTTGTCATGCTGATCGGGGTTGCCGTTATCGTCGGCCTGGTCGCCCGTACGGTGGGAGGCTGATATGTTGGAAAATATGCCAATCCTTTCACTATTGATTATTTTGCCTCTGCTCGGGGCTTTGGTCCTGATGGCTATGGCGCGGTTCTCTCGGAACTCAACCGGAGAGGCCAGAGCGCAGCTTGATAAGAATGCAACCGGCGTTGCTCTTCTTATTTCGGTCGGCGTTTTCATTTTATCGCTTTTAATGGTTTTCCAGTTTGACAGTACCACAGCTGATTTCCAGTTCGTCGAACGGGTTGAATGGCTGGGCGGCGGTATCGAATACCATTTGGGTGTAGACGGAATATCCGTGCTGTTTGTCTTACTGACAGCCTTTCTGACGCCGCTTTGTATTCTGGCCAGCGGTAAATCCATTGAGAAAAACATGCTCGACTACATGGTCACTTTTTTGATCATGGAAGCGATTATGATCGGCGTATTTTGCGCTCTTGATCTTATCTTGTTTTATCTGTTCTTCGAAGCCGTTCTTATTCCCATGTTCATTCTCATTGGGGTTTGGGGCGGAAAAGAACGGGTTTATGCGTCCTACAAATTCTTCCTATACACCTTGCTGGGATCGGTTCTGATGTTGGCGGCCGTTTTGTGGATTTACTTTTACGGTCAAAGTGAGCTCGGTGTTGCGACAACGGATATTGTTCGCCTCCAAACTTTAGATATCCCGGCTAAGGCTCAGACCTGGCTGTGGTTGGCATTCTTCGCATCCTTTGCGGTCAAGATGCCCATGTGGCCGGTCCATACTTGGCTGCCCGATGCGCACGTTCAGGCACCTACTGCCGGTTCGGTAATTCTGGCAGGCATCCTTTTGAAGATGGGCGGATACGGATTTTTGCGCTTCTCACTACCCATGTTTCCGGACGCCAGTGTCAAGTTTACACCGCTTATTTTTGCGCTGTCAGTTATCGCCATTATTTATACTTCACTGGTCGCCTATCGTCAGAAAGACATCAAAAAGCTGATTGCCTATTCTTCGGTCGCCCATATGGGTTTTGTGACCATGGGTATTTTCGCAGTCAACGCACAGGGTATTCAGGGCGGCATTTTTCAAATGCTTAGCCACGGACTGATCTCCGGCGCGTTGTTCTTCTGTGTCGGCGTTATTTATGATCGTATGCATACGCGCGAAATCGCTTTTTACGGCGGTCTTGTTAAACGCATGCCGATTTATGCGTTCTTCTTAATGCTGTTTACTATGGCGAATGTGGGCTTGCCCGGCACGTCCGGCTTTGTTGGAGAAATCCTGACCATGGTCGGCGTCTATAAGGTCAACCCATGGGTCGCAGCCGGTGCTGCGCTTGGTATGATTTTGTCAGCTGTTTATGCGCTTTATCTTTACCGCGCCGTTATCTTCGGTGAACCGACCAATGAAAAATTGGCGGATATTGAAGACATGAACCGAACTGAAATTATGGTGCTCGCACCGTTGGCTATCTTTGTTATCATTTTGGGTGTTTACCCATCGCTGATCACGGATGTCACGGCCGTTTCGGTTGACAATTTGATTGCGAATTTCAACGCAGCCATAGGGCAGGGGTCTTAATCATGGAAAACCT
Organism: uncultured Caulobacterales bacterium; assembly: GCA_937981945.1. Classification (GTDB taxonomy): domain Bacteria; phylum Pseudomonadota; class Alphaproteobacteria; order Caulobacterales; family Maricaulaceae; genus JACOMS01. The sequence continues at coordinate 4,292 of CALJNJ010000168.1, forward strand.
CAATCTGCATTTAGTTTGGCCTGAAATACTTCTGGCAATCTCTGCGTCTCTTTTATTGGGCTTTGGTGTTTCCAAGACCCAAAACCGGGCGCCGCTGGTTCGGATTATTGCAATCGGAATATTGGTTGTCTTCGCTCTGCTGAGCTATATTATGGGGTCCCCTGACGGTGAGGCGTTTAAAGGCGCCTTGGTCGTCGACAGTTTCGGCCGCTATACAAAGTTCTTCATTGGGATAGCGGCTGCTCTGGGATTGCTCCTGGCCGGTAACTATTTGGAACGTGAAAAACTTGACCACTACGAGTTTTCCGTCCTCACCCTCTATGCCGTATTAGGCATGAGCATAATGGTCTCAGCGAATAATTTGCTGTCCCTCTACATCGGGGTGGAAATGCAGAGCCTGGCGCTTTATGTTATGGCTGCTTTTAATCGGGACAGCCTAAGAGCGTCAGAAGCCGGACTGAAATATTTTGTTTTGGGCGCACTGTCTTCGGGTCTTTTGCTGTACGGGATATCATTGATCTACGGCTTTACCGGAACGCTTGATTTCAATAATATTGCGGCGTCGGTTCAAGCCGACGGCCTGAGTATCGGATTGATCGGGGGCTTGGTGTTTCTCTTATGCGGCCTCGCATTTAAAATTTCGGCAGCGCCTTTTCATATGTGGACGCCCGATGTTTACGAAGGGGCGCCGACACCCGTCACCGGGTTTTTTGCAGCAGCGCCAAAGTTTGCGGCGATTGCGTTAATCGCAAGATTGGTCACAGGACCGTTTGGCGATATTTCGGCGCAGTGGCAGCAAGTGATTATCGCCCTGTCCGTGATGTCCATGCTGATCGGCGCTATCGGCGCTTTGCAGCAAACCAACATCAAACGCCTGATGGCTTACTCGTCTATCGCCAATATGGGATATGCACTCGTGCCTTTGGCGGCCGGAACGGAAGCGGGCGTCCGCGGTATGCTGATCTTTATGACCATTTATTTGATTACGGTCGTCGGGATATTTGCGTGTATTTTGCAAATGCGAATTCGTGACGGCATGGTTGAGCGTATCAGCGATTTGTCAGGCCTGGCCAAAAACAATCGCGGCATGGCCTTGGCGATGACGGTCTTTATGTTGTCGCTGATGGGTATTCCGCCGCTTTTAGGTTTCTTCGGGAAGCTCTTTGCGTTCCTGCCGGCGGTGCAAGCGGACCTGATTTGGCTGGTTGTCCTGGCCCTTATCGCCAGTGTTATCGGCGCGTTTTATTATCTGCGGATTATCAAGACCATGTGGTTTGACGAAGGAGATACAGAGTTTGTCATACCCGTTCGCTCACTTAGCTGGACATCAGCGATTTCGGCATTGCTTTTGGTCGGGATCGTATTGGTTCCATTTATCGCGAAGTCCGGTCAGAACTGGATAGCCTTGGCATCGTCCGGCCTGTTTTGATTTGCGGATAATCCGGCTCGATACAACAGGTTCAACCAATTCAGAGGCTCGCAAGCTGACAACAGAGGCGGATTTAGGGCCGGTTTGGATCAGCGCGAAATCACAGCAAGCCGGAAAAGGTCGAACGGGGCGTAGCTGGGTGTCTCCCATCGGCAATCTTTACGCGTCTTATCTGTTTCCGTCTGACATAGCCGCGGGACAAAAAAGCCTATATAGTTTCGTGGCGACTTTAGCCGTTTTCGATACGCTGATAGAGTTCCATCCGGATGGTGATTTCGGTATAAAATGGCCCAATGATGTCCTGCTGGGAAAAGCCAAAATATCCGGCATGTTACTGGAAACCGGGCAAGTCCACCGTCAAGGCTGGGTCATTGCCGGCATCGGTATCAATGTGAAATCTCATCCGGCGGATTTGCCTTATCCTGCCACAAGTTTGGGGGCTCATTTAATGACGGGGCCGGATCCGTCTGATGTATTAGATGTTTTAATCGACCGGTTCGAACAACGAAAAACCGAATTTGAAACGCAGGGATTCGCCCCAATTCGAGAGGCATGGAAAGCGCGCGCGATGAATTTGCCCGGGCCGGTTAAAGTCCGTCTTCCGAGCGAAACTTTTGAGGGACAAGCGGTCGATTTAGGTCAAAACGGGGCATTGCAGGTTCGGCTCTCAACCGGCACGATGAGGGACGTACACGCAGGTGATGTGTTTTTAGGATAGTCTATTATGTTATTGGCAATCGACAGCGGCAATACCAATTCGCTTTTTGCGATCAGAGATGACAATGATTGGGTTGTCGAATGGCGGATCGCAACGGATCCGACCCGGACGGCAGACGAATATGCCGTTTGGCTCTATCAATTGCTGAATATGCAGGGGCTGAGCTTTGAAGATATCTCCGATTGCATTATTTCGACCGTTGTCCCGCAATCTCTTTTCAATATGCGCAATTTGGCAAGGCGCCATTTAAAAGTGGAACCTTTAATTGTCGGAGAGCCCGGCGTTGAAATCGGAATAGGGGTTCGCTTGGATAATCCCCGCGAAGTGGGGGCGGACCGTTTGGTGAATTGTATCGGTGCCCGTAAAGTTTATGACGGACCTCTGATCATTGTCGACAGCGGTACGGCGACGACGTTTGATATACTTTCTGAAGATGATCATTTTGAAGGAGGCATCATTGCTCCCGGTATAAATTTGTCCGTAAGAGCTCTACATGAAGCGGCTGCCAAATTACCTCGCATTGCTATCAAAAAACCGACCAAAGTGGTGGGAACCGATACTGTCAGCGCGATGCAGTCCGGAATTTTCTGGGGTTATATCGGATTGATAGACGGCTTGATCAGAAGGATCAAAGCTGAAGACGGCCGCAATTTTACAGTTATAGGAACCGGCGGTGTGGCGTCTTTGTTCGAAGGGGCATCAGAAATGATTGATCATTATGATCACAATTTGACCATTAACGGTCTGCTGGAAATCCGGAATTTAAATAAAAAATAATGGCAAAATCAAAAGACGAATTAGTATTCCTGCCGCTTGGCGGCAGCGGTGAAATCGGCATGAATCTCAATCTGTTTGGATTTGGCCCCGCCCATGATCGCAAATGGATAATCGTCGATATCGGCGTTACATTCGGTGATCTCGCGACGCCCGGCATAGAGATCATAATGCCCGATACGGAATTCATTGAAGAGTATGCGGGCAATTTATTGGGCATCGTTCTGACCCACGCCCATGAAGATCATATGGGCGCTTTGGCGCGATTGTGGCCCCGTCTCAAATGCCCGGTCTATGCGACGCCCTTTACAATGTATTTGGTCAAAGACCGCCTGGCTGAGGTTGATCTTTTGGATCAGGTTGATCTGCGCGAAATGCCGCTCAAAAGCCGGTTTCAATTGGGACCGTTTGATCTCGAATATATCACGATTACCCATTCAATCCCTGAGCCTAACGGGCTTGCGATCAGAACACCTGCCGGTTTGGTGCTTCATACCGGGGATTGGAAAATCGATGAAGACCCACAGCTCGGGGAACCCATTGACGTATCGGCTTTGACCCAGCTTCGCGACGAAGGCGTACTGGCCATGATTTGCGACTCGACAAATGCAATGTCGCCCGGGCGAGCCGGTTCCGAAGGTGATGTGCGAAAAGAGCTGCACAAACTTGTCGGAGAATATGAGGGCCGCGGCGTCGCTGTCGCGTCGTTTGCTTCCAATGTGGCGCGGCTTGAAAGCATAATGCTGGCAGCTAAGGCTCATGACCGGGTTGTTTGCCTGGTTGGCAGATCAATGCGCCGCATGGTCGGCGCGGGCCGATCGGTTGGTCTGTTATCTGGCGTGGGGCCGATTGTCGGCGAAGAAGAAGCCAAGGCCTTGCCTGCCGGAAATGTTCTTTATCTCTGCACCGGAAGTCAAGGCGAGGGTCGGGCTGCTCTGTCAAAAATCGCCAATGGTGAACGCCGAAATGTGAAGTTCAAATCGGGTGATGTGGTTATCTTCTCGTCCAAGGTCATACCCGGGAACGAAAAATCCATCTTCAGATTGCAAAACAGTCTGGCTGAAGACGGTGTTGAGATCGTCACGGAAAAGGACCGCCCAATTCATGTCTCAGGCCATCCTTATAGGGATGAGCTCAAGCAAATGTATGAATGGGTGAAGCCCCATATTTCCGTGCCGGTTCACGGAGAGCGGCGTCACCTGATGGAGCATGCCAAACTGGCAAGGTCTTTGGGCGTTAAACACACCCATGATCCCTATAACGGTGAGATGATTAAATTATCCCAAGAGGGATTGGAAGTGATTGATATTGTACCGTCCGGACGACTTCATGAAGATGGCGGCGTTATAGTCAGATCAGATGATCCGGGCCTTCGTCTGCGCCGTAAAATGGCCTATGCTGGTCATATTTCAGTGAGCTTGGTTTATAATAGTAAAGGCAAGATCATCTCAGGACCCGAGCCCAGAATCAGTGGGTTCCCTGAAGGAAAAAACGGCGAGTTAATGGATGAATTACTGGATCTGGTGGCTGACGAAGCAGAGAGCGTATTTAAAAAAATCCCTTCAAAAGCACGACAGGATGAAGATTTGGTAGAAGAGCGTATCCGCTCCAAAGTCAGACGATTAGTGGCGGGCAAAACCGACAAACGTTCCGTCGTCGAAGTCACGGCCCATTTAATTTAGGAGTTATCATGATTGGACCGCTGAACCATGTGGGCATTGCCGTTCCTGATATCCAAACAGCGATTGCGTTTTACCGTGATGTCTTGGGCGCGACCGATATCACCGAACCTAAAGATCTGCCGCCGCAGGGCGTTACTTATGCGTTTGTCAATTTGCCAAGCGGGCAAGTCGAACTGATTGAGCCTTACGGAAAAACATCACCCATAATAAAGTTTTTGGAGCGCAACCCCAAAGGTGGCCAGCATCATATTTGTTTTGAGGTCGATGACATTCACAAAGCTTCGCTGGAAATGGCGGCCAAAGGCATGCGGGTTTTGAATGAACCAAGAATTGGCGCCCATGGGACTTTGGTGGTGTTCCTGCACCCGGGGGATGCCGGCGGCGTTTTAATCGAGCTGATGGAAAGCCCGAAAGAGGACCACTAAGAAATGAATTTGGTCAATGCGTTTCTGATCTATATTTTAGTCTGGTGGGTGACCTTATTTGCCGTTCTTCCCATAGGCGTTCGCGGACAGGCGGAAGACGATAATATCGTCCCCGGAAGTGAGCCCGGCGCACCGGTTAAGGCTCAAATGAAGAAGAAGATCATATTGACGACGATTATCTCTCTCGTGCTCTGGGGTTTACTACTGTTGATTATTGAATCGGGTGTTATTGACATTAACAAATTATCACCTGTTCCCACTATTGAATAAGGGCTCGACTTGGCGTAGCAGAACGCCAGACTGATTTGATAATCCACTCAAGAAAGACTGCGTAATGCGCCTGTCGCGATATTTTCTCCCGCTTCTAAAAGAAACACCGGCCGATGCGACCATCGCGTCCCATAAATACATGCTGCGAGCGGGCATGATGAAACAAAACAGTGCGGGGATTTATTCTTGGCTGCCGCTCGGTTTCAAAGTTTTGAAGAAGATCGAGCAAATTGTTCGTGAAGAGCAAAACCGCGCCGGGGCCATTGAAATGCTGATGCCAACCATTCAATCGGCGGATTTGTGGAAAGAGACCGGCCGCTATGATGCTTACGGCCCTGAAATGCTCCGCATTACGGATCGGCACGATCGCGAAATGTTATTCGGACCGACCAATGAAGATATGATCACGGATATTTTCAGGGCCTCCGTGCGATCCTATAAAGATCTGCCGAAAAACCTCTATCATATTCAGTGGAAATTCCGCGACGAAGTCCGCCCCCGGTTTGGGGTCATGCGCGGCCGCGAATTTTTGATGAAAGACGCTTATTCTTTTGACATGTCAGCTGAAGAGGCGCGTGTTTCATACAATAAAATGTTTGTGGCCTATCTGAATACTTATGCACGGCTTGGCTTAAAAGCCGTCCCAATGAAGGCCGACACCGGACCCATTGGCGGGGATCTGTCCCATGAATTTATCATTCTGGCCGAGACCGGCGAGAGTGAAGTTTTCTGCCACGCCGATTTGGTCAATATGCCGGCGCCGGGTGACGTTGACTATGAAACTGATCTTCAGGCCATCGTCGATGAACGTTTATCATATTATGCGGCCACGGACGAAAAACATGAGCCGGCGGAATTTGCCAAACTCGATAAAGACAAACAATTGTCGGCCCGCGGCATAGAAGTTGGCCATATCTTTTATTTCGGTGAAAAATACTCTGCGCCCATGAACGCCAAAGTTATGAACCGCGAGGGAAAAGAAGTCATCGTACATATGGGGTCATACGGCATTGGTGTGTCGCGTCTTGTCGGTGGTATCATTGAAGCCAGCCATGACGATGACGGTATTATTTGGCCTAAATCCGTCGCGCCCTTTGGCGCCGGTATCATTAATTTGAAAGTCGGCGACGAAGAAGCGGATAAAGTTTCCGAAGATTTATATGATCGCTTGGCCAAGGCGGGTGTTGATCCGCTTTATGATGATCGTCCTGATCGCGGCGGCGTTAAATTTTCCCGTATGGATTTGATCGGCTTGCCGTTTTCCATAACCGTCGGTCCGAGAGGGCTGAAAGAAGGCATTGTTGAAGTAAAAAATCGCGCCACGGGTGATCGTCAAAATCTGTCGCCCGACGCGGCCGTTGAATTTATTACCTCGGAATTTGCAGGTTTCGTTTGAACGACACAGTTTCCATAACGCCCGGCAGTTCGACCGGCCAAAACGCACCGTTCGGGGCTGTGGAACGGAAAATCGCGCGCCGGTATTTAGGCGCGAAAAAGAAAGATGGCGGCGTCGCGGTCATCGCTTGGATTTCATTTATTTGTATTATGCTGGCCATCTGGGCCATGATTACCATCATGTCCATCATGAACGGGTTTCGGGACAAAGTTCTTGAACTGACCTTGGGATCTGAAGGGCATATGTATGTGGGCCTTTGGTCGCCTGATGTTGATCCGGTTGAGATCAAAGATTTGGAGCGCAAATTGGCAGCTCTGCCCGAAGTTGAGACGGCCATAGAATTTTCTCAAAATGTTGCGGGTTTTATGGCCAATGGCCAGCTCCAGCCCGGCCGAATAATTGGGGTGACCCCTGAGAATTTGGGAAGTTTCAAACTTGTATCGGAAAAAATAACAACCGGAAGCCTGCAAGGATTCGGACAGGGAAAAGGCGCAGCCCATCAAATCATAATGGGGGATGATTTAGCCATGAGCATGGGGCTGAATGCGGGAGACCGCGTCAGAGTTTTGACCTCTCGCACGCGCGCCAATGCATTTGGCCCGCCCACACCGATTACTAAGATTTATACATTAGGGGCCATTTTTGACACCGGGCTTTATCAGACCGATACGACGACCGCTTATATGGATTTGGATCAGTCACAGCTTTTGTTCTCAGACGGCCAAAAAAGCGGTGAAATTCAAATG
>CALJNJ010000169.1 GCA_937981945.1 uncultured Caulobacterales bacterium
TCTCGCGAACTAATATTGCCTCCATATCTTCATCAGCGTTCCTGGTATGGATAATCAAAGGCAAGCCGCTTTCGCGCACGGCGTCGATATGGGCTTGGAAATTATGAATCTGCGCGGCTCTATCAGAGAAATTATAGTGAAAATCCAATCCGGTTTCGCCAATTCCGACCACGTTGGGGTGATCCGTAAACTTCAGAATGTCATCCGCCGTGATTTCCGGATTGTCTTTGGCGTCATGGGGATGAGTTCCCGCACTGGCCCATATATTGGGGAGCCCCTCAGTTACCGCAAGAACAGCTGCCATATCTTTGATATTACAGCATATATTCAACATGGCGGAAACATTTTCGTCCCGCGCGCGCGTCAAGACATCCTGCAGGTCTCCGGCGAATTTCTCGCCGTGCAAATTAACATGTGAATCGACGAACATTATGCGGACCTTATGGACGACAGCAAATCAATCATAACAGATTTCTTGTCCATATTGAGCGCTTGCTCGCGATTTTGCAAATGACAGCATTTCTGCCACAAAGCCTCCCATTTTTCAGGGGCTTTTTGAACGGGCAGCGGCTTAAACGCCCCTTGCCAGTCCCCGGTGGCCGCAAATTTGGCCTGGGTTTGCAATACATCCTGCAAAGCTTCCCAAAACAAATGTCGCTCCCGCAGGACCGCATTGGAGGACAAGCTCCCGGCGATCATCATATCCGTGCGCGGATCAGATTTCGCCAATCCCGCCAAAAACCGGGTCAGCGGCGTCAGAACTTTATCTTTGGCCGCAACCAAGGCCGTTGCCTTTCCGGGGCCGCCCCGTGACAGGCTAACGGCGGCATCAATAATCTCGGGACTGTCGTCGGGATGCCGCCGGGTGAGCCAAGGACGCATAAGCTCCGGCTCCACAGGCCTGAGGGCTAAATTGAGACAGCGCGACCGAATGGTTGGTAAGAGGCGCCCGGGATTATGGGAGATCAAAATCATTACCGCCCCCTTCGGAGGCTCTTCCAAGGTCTTGAGGATAGCATTTTCCGCTTTCCGGTTCATTTCATCCATGGAATCCACGATACAAATTTGCCGGCCGCCTTCCGCCGCTTTATGGGCAAAAAAGTCCGCCAAACGCCGGGTCTCAGCGATGGGAATTTCGCTGCGTAACTTCTTGGTTTTAAAATCATAGGGACGACGCAAAAGGAAAAAGTCGCCATGACCCAAACTTTCTATGCGCTGTGATACCGGGTCGTCTTTGGGAATATCCAGACCGTCTGATAACAGGGACGCCCCGCCCAGAAGACGCCGCGCCATACGGTAAGCCAAGGTTGCTTTACCGGTCCCGGGCGCGCCCGAAATCAGCCAAGCATGGTGAAGCCTGCCGGACTCCAGGGATTGAACAAATTTCTGCTCCGCCGCCGTGTGACCGATCAGGTCATATGTCTCTCGCGGATGAGGGCATCCGGGCGCTTGATCTGCCTGCGGGTATTCGTCCTTATCCGCCATCAGATCCTAAGCGGCCGGCCAGATCAGGGTATTTTTGCGTCATGGCAAATAATATCTGCGTAGCCACGGCATCACGATCCGCATCGGCATTTATCACCCGAATACGCTCGGCGTTGTTGTCGGCGATTTCCGCAAAGGCCTCGCGCAGCGTATTGTGAAAATCCATGCTCTCCGTATCAAAGCGCGACAGGTCTTCGCCCCGCGTCTCAACGCGTTTCATGGCCATAACAGGATCCATATCGAACAATATAGTCAGATCAGGCCCAAAATCGCCCATAACGGCTTTGTGGACGGATTCGACTTGGTCCTTACCCAAGCCGCGGGCATAGCCCTGATAAGCCATTGAGCTGTCGGCAAATCGGTCGCTGATCACCCAAACGCCGCGGTCGATCGCCGGACGGATAAGCTTTTCGACATGATCCAGACGCGCCGCATACATCAATAAAAGCTCGGTCAATCCGGACCACCGCTCTTTTGTGCCGGACAGCACAAGATCACGGATGGCTTCGGCGCCAAATGTGCCGCCGGGTTCCCGGGTTAGCTGTGTCTCAATACCGGCGTTATTCAGGGCAGCCGCGAGGCGCTCGGCCTGAGTGGTTTTGCCGGCACCTTCGCCGCCTTCAAATGAAATAAATTGTCCGCGCATATTATCCCCGTATGAGTTTGACCAACGCGGTTGCCGCGCGGCCGAATGCAGATTTTTGTTTGACGTCTCCGGCTGCATATAATGGAACAATCTTTTCCTGCAAGTCCGGAGCCGTAATGACAAGTTCGGCCAGCTGATCGCCGGCGGCAATCGGAGCAGGCACTTCCGTTTTCATTCTGATTTTCACAGCCATATCACTGCGCGCCGCGCGGGCCAGACCCACGTCGATGTCACTGCCGGCCACAAGATCAATCTCTTCGGCTTTGCCCATATAAACTTTGGCGCTGCCGACCACATCACCCTCAGCGTACAGATTGTATATTTTGAAGGAGTCAAAAGCCGCCTGCATGAGACGTTTGCCTTCTTGGCTTCTTGCCGATTTACTGTCCAGGCCGTTAAAGGCGATAATCCGGCGGCTGTCACCCCGAACCGCAGACGCCACCAATCCATAGCCTGATTGGGATGTGTAGCCGGTTTTAAGGCCGTCA